>NZ_JBHWHH010000058.1:0-39366 GCF_042732555.1 Nocardia sp. NPDC059764 | reverse complement strand
GGACTTAGAAGTCCATGCCGCCCATGCCGCCGGTCGGGTCGCCCGCGGGGGCGGCCTTCTCCGGCTTGTCGGCGACGACGGCCTCGGTGGTCAGGAACAGGGCCGCGATGGAGGCCGCGTTCTGCAGGGCCGAGCGGGTGACCTTGACCGGGTCGGCAACGCCGGCGGCCAGCAGGTCGACGTACTCGCCGGAGTCGGCGTTCAGGCCGTGGCCGTCGGGGAGGTTCGAGACCTTCTCGGCGACGACGCCGGGCTCCAGGCCCGCGTTGAAGGCGATCTGCTTCAGCGGCGCGGACAGCGCGACGCGAACGATGTTCGCACCGGTGGCCTCGTCACCCGACAGGGTCAGCGCGTCCAGGGCCGGAGCCGACTGCAGCAGGGCCACGCCACCACCGGCGACGATGCCCTCTTCGACGGCAGCCTTCGCGTTGCGGACGGCGTCCTCGATGCGGTGCTTGCGCTCCTTGAGCTCGACCTCGGTGGCCGCGCCCGCCTTGATGACCGCAACACCGCCGGCCAGCTTGGCCAGACGCTCCTGCAGCTTCTCACGGTCGTAGTCCGAGTCCGAGTTCTCGATCTCGGTGCGGATCTGCTGCACGCGGCCCTTGATGGCCTCCGTGTCGCCCGCGCCCTCGACGATGGTGGTCTCGTCCTTGGTGATGACGACCTTGCGGGCCTGGCCCAGCAGCTCGATGCCGGCGGTCTCCAGCGAGAGGCCGACCTCTTCGCTGATGACCTCGCCACCGGTCAGGATGGCGATGTCGGCCAGCATGGCCTTGCGACGGTCACCGAAGCCCGGGGCCTTGACGGCGATGGACTTGAAGGTGCCGCGGATCTTGTTCACGACCAGGGTCGACAGGGCCTCGCCCTCGACGTCCTCGGCGATGATCAGCAGCGGCTTGCCGGCCTGGATGACCTTCTCCAGCAGCGGCAGCAGGTCCTTGACGGTCGAGATCTTCGAACCGACGAGCAGGATGTACGGGTCCTCGAGGACCGCTTCCTGACGCTCGGGGTCGGTCACGAAGTAACCGGAGATGTAGCCCTTGTCGAAGCGCATGCCCTCGGTGAGCTCCAGCTGGAGACCGAAGGTGTTGCTCTCCTCGACGGTGATGACGCCTTCCTTGCCGACCTTGTCCATGGCCTCGGCGATCAACTCACCGATGGACGAGTCGCCGGCCGAGATACCGGCGGTGGCGGCGATCTGCTCCTTGGTCTCGACCTCCTTGGCGGTGTCGAGCAGCTTGGCGGTGACGGCCTCGACGGCCTTCTCGATGCCGCGCTTCAGGCCGAGCGGGTTGGCGCCGGCGGCCACGTTGCGCAGGCCCTCACGGACCAGCGCCTGGGCCAGCACGGTGGCGGTGGTGGTGCCGTCACCCGCGACGTCGTCGGTCTTCTTCGCAACTTCCTTGACGAGCTCCGCGCCGATCTTCTCGTACGGGTCCTCGAGCTCGATTTCCTTCGCGATGGAGACACCGTCGTTGGTGATGGTGGGGGCGCCCCACTTCTTCTCCAGCACGACGTTGCGGCCCTTCGGGCCCAGGGTCACCTTGACGGCGTCAGCGAGGGCGTTCAGACCACGCTCGAGACCGCGGCGAGCCTCTTCGTCGTACGCAATTGTCTTGGCCATTGCGTTGAGATCCTCCAGATCTGGGGATTGACAGTGTTCTGGCCAGGCATGGTGCCCGCGACGGACGACCGAGGAGCTTGTTAACCAGCCCGGCCTCACCGCCCCGACCTAGCACTCACAGGTATGGAGTGCCAAACCCATTTCTAGCACTCACCCCCACCGACTGCAAGGTTGGGCCGGGCCCCGAAACGCGCGGAAGACCGCACGAGTCGCCTCGTGCGGTCCGGTCGCCCGCCCGGCACTACGAGAAGTGCGAGCGGTCGTCGACCCGCAGCAGCAGGGCGATCAGCGCATCGGTGCGGCGCTCCTCCGGAGTGCGGGGCTCGCCGTGCTCGATGGTGACGAGTTCGGCGTCCTGCAGCAGGAGTTCGGCTTCGATGCGCATGATCGCCCGGATGAACGGAGGCGCGACCTCGGGTGGGAGGTCTCCGTTCACGATGTAGCCGCCGTCGGGCGTGTCCTCTGTGGAGACATAGCTGAGCGCGCGCAGCAGGTCAGCGCGCTGCTCCCCCGCAACTAGGTCGGAACTCTCGTCGTCCGCCATTCCACAATCGTATCTGCCGCAACATGCTCCCCAGGGGATCCGGCTCGAGGACACCGGTCCCGGGGCTTACATCACCAGGTCGGCAGCGGGGCGGAACGACACGCGGACTACTGCGTGTCCTCGGTGCCCGCCGGTGCGGCGGGCGCGGGAAGCGACGCCAGCAGGCCCGCGATGTCGGCCTGCACCGCGTCCTTGTCCAGGCCCAGGCCGGACAGGATGCCCGCGCCGTGTTCCAGGTCGAGCAGGGCGAGCAGCAGATGCTCGGTGCCGACGTAGTTGTGGCCGAGCCGCAGCGCCTCGCGGAAGGTCAGTTCGAGGGCTTTGCGGGCCTGCGCGTCGAAGGGGATGAGCGGCGGAACCGGGTCGCCGGTGGCGGCGGGCAGCGCGGCGGTGGCCACCCGGCGGACGGCGTCGGCGGAGATGCCCTTGGCCTCGATCACCTTGACCGCGAGGGATTCCGGCTCCGAGAGCAGGCCGAGGATCAGGTGTTCGGGGCGGGTTTCCAGATTGCCGACGGCCCGGGCCTCCTCCTGGGCGGCCATCACCACCTGGCGGGCACGCGGGGTGAAGCGGGCGAAACCGGCATTGGGGTCGAGAGCCGCCGCCTGCCCGGCGTCAGCGGGGGCCTTGGGGACGAAGCGCTTCTGGGCGGCCTGCTTGGTGACGCCCATGCTCTGACCGATATCGGTCCAGGACGCGCCGGAGCGGCGGGCCTGGTCGACGAAGTGGCCGATCAGATGGTCGGCCACCTCGCCGATGTGGTTGCCCAGCACCACGGCGTCGGAGAGTTGCTCGAGCACGTCGTCGGGGCGGGCCTTCTTGATGCCGTCGATCAGGTCGTCGAGGCGGATCGAGTTCGTCATGCGTCAACTGTAAGTTGACCAAACAGGATTGGTCAACCATAGGTTGACGATTCTTCGGCGAGTCGGTCAGAGCTTCGCCGCCCGGCCCACCGCGCCCACGATCTGCTCCTTGATCCACGCCGCCGGACGGCCGGTCAGCGCGATGCTGCCGTTCGAGTCGTCGGCCTTCATGACCTGGACCAGACCGTCCCGGCGACCCAGGCTCATGCAGGTCAGGACGAAGCGCGGGGTGAAGGGTCCCGGCTGCTTGCCGCGCAGACGGGCCGCGACGGCCGCCCCCAGGTACTTGCCCGCGGGCTGCGCCGCCTGGCACGACATCCGGGCCTCGCGGCCGTTGTGCCCAATCATGACCGCCGCGTCACCGACCGCGTACACATCGGCGAGACCGCGCACCCGCAGCCGATCGTCGACCAGCACCCGGTCACGCCCGTCCACCGGCAGACCCGAGCGGGCAGCCACCTCGGGCACCGTGAAACCCGTTGTCCAGAGCACGATGTCGGCGTCGACGTGGTCGCCGTCCACCAGGTCGAGGCCGGTGGCGGTCACCGCCGCCACCTTGGCGACCCGCACCTCGACGCCGAGCCGATCCAGGACGGTGCGAATGTGCGCGACGGCCTTGGGGATCAGCCAGCCGCCCGGCTCGTCCGAGCTGACCAGCACCACCTCGAGGCCGGGGTTGCTCTCGGCCAGTTCGGTGGCGGTCTCGAGCCCGGTCGCGCCGCCGCCGACCACGGCGACCCGGCCGGCGAGGGCGGGAATCCGGCGCACATCCTCCGACGTGGCCACGGTGTGCGCGAATTCGGCCGCGCCGGGCACCATCGAGAGATCGGCGCGACTGCCCAGGGCGTAGATCAGCGAGTCGTACGCGACCGCCTCACCGGTGGCCAATTCGACGCGGCGAGCCTCGGCGTCGATACGCTCGGCGCGGCCGTTGACGAACTCGATCCCCTTGGCCGCCAAGGTCTTCCGCAGTTCCCAGCGGGCCACGTCCTGCCCGGCGGCGACCTGGTGCAGCCGCACCCGGTCCACGAATTCGGTGTGCAGGTCGATGACGGTGACGTGCGCGCCCTTGGCCTTGATCGCTTCCCGCGCCGCGGCCAGTCCCGCGTAGCCCGCGCCCAGAACGACGATTCGATGCTGCCCGGTCATGAGAGTGCTCCTTTTCACTTCAGGTACACAGTCGGCCCCGCTCGGTAGCCGACACCCTCTAGACCGGACAGCCCCGCGATCCCTGACAGGATTCGGATGTGTCCTGCGTCACACGCGATCGTGCGACGCGAAATAGGTCAGCTTGTCCGGGTTCACCACGAGCTGGACCGAGGCGATCGAGTCGCCGTCGAAGCCGACGGAGATGGTGCCGAGCACGGCCCCGTCCGCGCGTACCACGAAGGCGGGCGCGGCATTGACCTCTTCGATCACGACGCTGATATCGGCGCCGAAACTCGGGATCTTGCCGAACAGACCCAGCAGGTAGCGGGCCACCCTCTCCGCGCCGACGATCGGGCGCTTCGCGGCATTGACCTTCGAACCGCCGTCGGCCAGGGCCACGATATCGGCGGTGAACATGGACTCGAGCGCCGCCAGATCACCGGATTGCGCTGCGCTGAGGAACTTTTCGACCAGTTCCCGCGCGTGCGCCGGGGCCGATTCGAAGCGCGGCTTCTCCTCGTGCACCCGGTGCGCGGCGCGGCGATACACCTGCTGCGCATTGGATTCGGTGAGACCCAGCATGTCGGCGATCTCGCGGTGCGCGTAGCCGAAGGCCTCGCGCAGCACGAACACCGCGCGTTCGGTGGGGCTGAGCCGTTCGGCCAGCGCCAGGAACGCCATCGACACCAGTTCCCGTTGTTCCGCCGATTCCAGCGGGCCGAGTTCGCCGTGGCCGGTGGGGACCGGTTCGGGCAGCCAGGGCCCGACGTAGGTCTCGCGGCGGGCGCGGGCCGAATCCAGCCAGGTGCGACAGAGATTCACCAGGATGGTGGTCAGCCAGGCTTCGACGGAACGGATGTCGGCGCGGTCGGTGCCGTGCCAGCGCAGGTAGGTCTCCTGGACGGCGTCCTCGGCCTCGGCGGCGGATCCGAGCATGCGGTACGCGAGCGCGAAGAGACGCGGCCGGTGCCGTTCGAATTCCACCACGTGTGCCGCCTCCCGGAAATTCTCCCGTGAGACTACTTGGGCGCCACCCGGATCGCGACGGCGACCGGGGTGTTGGCGTAATTTCCGGACATGCAGGCGAGCTTCGCCGTACTCAGCGCGGCAGCGGGGCTGCCGTCCAGGAAGGACCCCGGGTGCGCGGCCAGCACCTGCTGGATGACCTGCCGTTCGGCGTCCTCGGTGAGGTCGCGGAAGTCGGCGCAGGTGGTCTGCGCGCCATTGGGGGCGCTGGTCTTCTTGGCCACCGTCGCGGCGGTGGGGACCGCGGCGGGGGCGTCGACGGGCGACTCGACCGGGATCGCGGCCGTGGTCGGGGCGGCACCGGTGGTTCTGGCCGCCGCGGAGGTGGTCTCGGCCTGTTTCAGGCCATTACTGCCACCGGCTTTGTCCGAACCACAGCCGGTGAGAGCCGCGCCCAAGGTGAGGGCCATCGCACCTGCGGTGAGGGCGACCATCGAAAGACGCTTCATACCCTGCTTTCCGAACTTTCCCGAGAGTGCCGAATCGCCGGACCGGCCCGGCGCTCGCAGCAGCGTACCCGGCTCCGCCGGAGCCGGAAAGGAAAAGTCTGGTCGGCCGGTTTTTACCGGCCGGAGAGCGGGTCAGTTCAGGCGCTGCTGCCAGTCCGCGGGCACCCGGTCACGCGGACCCGGCACGCCCTGATCGGCCGGATGCGAGGTCGGGGCGGCCAGGTCGGGACCGCCGCTGTACATGTCCTCGGTCTCGAAGTTGTAGAACCAGTCCTCACCGGGCTCGTAGCTCTGGATGAAGGGATGCCCGGTCTCCCGGAAATGCTTGGTGCCGTGCTGACTCGGCGAATTGTCACAACAACCGATATGGCCGCACTCCGCACAGCGCCGCAGATGGAACCACCAGCCGCCCGCGGCGTCGCATTCCAGACAGCCCGCCCCGCTGGGCGGAACGCTCGGATCGATGCCCTTGATCTGCTCGGTCATCAGTTGCCTCCTGTCGTCGCCGGTTCCGCGTCGGCCTCGGCCGGGGCCGGGTTCGCCGCCTCCAGCGGCAGCCGCACGATGAAACGCGTGTTCCCGGGCTCGGATTCGACCCGGATATCGCCGTGATGCTTGTTCACCACGATCCGGAAGGAGATGTCCAGGCCCAGCCCCGTGCCCTCGCCGACCGGTTTGGTGGTGAAGAACGGTTCGAAGATCCGGGTGCGGATCTCGTCCGGCACGCCCGGCCCGGTATCGCCGATTTCCACTGCCGCGCACTCATTCTCGCGATAGGTACGGACGGTGAGCGTACCGCGCCCGCCCATCGCGGACACGGCGTTGTCGATCAGATTCGTCCACACCTGGTTGAGCTCGGCCGCGTAGCACGGCACCGGCGGCAGCGCCGGGTCGTACTCCTTGACCACGGTGATGTCGTCACCGATCTTGCGGGCCAGCATGACCAGCGTGCTGTCCAGCAGTTCATGCAGATCCACCACCTGGAACGGGGCCCGGTCCATTTGCGAGTACTGCTTGGCCGCGTTCACCAGCGAGGAGATCCGATTGGTCGAGTCGGTGATCTCGTTCATCAGCAACTCGGTCTCGACGGTGTAGTTGAGCCAGCGCATGGCCGCCTCGAAAACGTCTCCGCCGCAACCGGACAGGGTGCCGTGCACCTTCTCCATCCAGTCCAGGTCGAACCCGGCCTGCACGAAGTTGGGCGCGATGTCCCAACCGTTGCCGACCCCGTGGTCCTCGAGCCAGTCGCCCAGCTCGTCCTCGCGGTCGGCGGCCTCCAGCGGCGTCAGCACCGGGGCCTTGGCGACCTGCGCGGCCGCCTCCTCCTGCAACTGGGCCAGCGCCTCGAGCGTCTCGGAATTGAACTTGCCGTGCGCCATCATGCGCAGCTTGTGCCGCATCCCGGCCACCCGCTCGCGCAGCGACGAGGTGGCTCGCACCGCGGCCGCGGCCGGATTGTTCAGCTCGTGGGTCAGGCCCGCCGACAGCGAACCCAGCGCCAGCAGCCGTTCCCGCTGGCCGATGCGCTCGTTGGCATTACGGTTGCCGAAAAAGACGCCCTCCAGCAGGTGCAGCGCCATCGGGAACCAGTCCTGCATCATCTTCGCGAAGGTGCCCGCGTCGAGAACGAAGAACTTCGAGGGCCGGGTCACATAGAAGGACGCGGTGTAGGTCTGCTCGACCTTGTCGCCCATGTAGGCGGTCCACGCGCCCGAGTACGAGCCGACGTGCTCGGTGCGGACGAGTTCGATCTCCTCGCCGCCCGAGTTCTTGGTCATCCGGACCTCGCCGTCCATCAGGACGTAGAAGCAGGTGGCCGGGTCGCCCTCACGGAAAACCAGTCCGGGCTCGAACATTTCGACCCGCCCGTCGCGGCACAGCCAGGCCAGCTGCTCGTCGTCGAGCTTCTCGAACAGGAACAGGTGCCGCAGTTCCTTCGGGTCGCAGATCAATCGGGTGTTGCCCATATGCGCCTACTCCTACTGTTTCGCGAGCCAGCGGTGCACCAGCATGACGGCCATCGCGCCCTCGCCGACCGCCGAGGCCACCCGCTTCGCTGATTCCGAACGCACGTCACCGGCGACGAAGACGCCGGGCACGCTGGTCTCCAGATGCTGTGGGGGACGCGGCAGTTCCCAGCCCGCGGGCCGTTCACCGTCCACCATGAGGTCGGGTCCGGCCAGCACGTAGCCGGCGTCGTCGCGTTTGACGATGCCGTCGAGCCAGTCGGTTTCCGGTGCGGCGCCGATGAACAGGAACAACCGTTCGGCGTCCACCTTCTCTTCCGTCCCGGAGGCGTTGTCACGCAGCACGATCCGCTCCAGGTGGTCGTCGCCGTCGGCGGACACCACCTCGATGCGGGTGTGCACCTTGATGTTCGGGATCTGCGCGATCTGCTGGATCAGGTAGTGCGACATGGACGCTTCGAGCGATTCACCGCGCACCAGGATGTGCACCGTGCGGGCGCGCCGGGACAGGAACACCGCGGCCTGACCCGCCGAGTTCGCGCCGCCCACGATATAGACGTCCTTGCCGGCGCAATCGCTGGCCTCGGTCATGGCGGAGCCGTAATAGACGCCGCGGCCGGTGTATTCGTCAACGCCGGGGGCCGGGTGGTGGCGGTAGTTGACGCCGGTGGCGATGAGCACCGAATGCGCGGCGACACTGCCGCCGTCGGCGAACTTCACCACGCGCGCCGAACCACAGGCCTCCAGGCCCACCACCTCGCGGGCGGTGATCAGTTCGGCCCCGAACTTCACGGCCTGGCGGCGGGCGCGGTCGGCGAGCTGCGCGCCGGACAGGCCGTCGGGGAAGCCGAGGTAGTTCTCGATGCGGGAGCTCTGCCCGGCCTGGCCGCCGGTGGCGGTGCGTTCGACGAGCACGGTGCGCAGGCCCTCCGAGGCGCCGTAGACGGCCGCGCCCAGCCCGGCGGGTCCGCCGCCGACCACGATCAGGTCGTAGAAGTCGCTGGAGGCGTCGGTATTGAGTCCGACGCCCTCGGCCAGCTGCGCGTCGGTCGGCATGATCAGCACGTCGCCGCCGGGGTTGATGATGACCGGGCACTGGTCCTCGGTGGCGTTCGCCGCGGTCAGCAGGCGCGCGCCCTCCGGCTCGTCGACCTGGTACCAGCGATACGGCAACTGGTTGCGCGCCAGGAACTCCCGCACCTCCGAGCAGCGCGCCGACCAGCGGTGGCCCACCACCTTGGTCTCGGTCACCGGCTTGTGCTCGTCGCCGCGCCAGGCCTCCAGCAGGGCGTCGACGACCGGGTAGAGCTTCTCCTCCGGCGGGTCCCACGGCTTGAGCAGGTAGTGGTCGAGGTCCACCACATTGATGGCCTCGATGGCGGCATTGGTGTCCGCGTAGGCGGTGAGCAGCACCCGGCGGGCGTAGGGGTGCAGGTCCATGGCCTGTTCGAGGAATTCGACGCCGTTCATCCCGGGCATCCGGTAGTCGGCGATCAGCACCGCGGCCGGCTGGCCGCGCAGTTTCATCTCACGCAGGGCATCGAGGGCGTCCGCGCCGGACTCCGCCCGCAGAATCCGGTAATCCGCCCCGTACCGGCGGCGCAGATCGCGCACGACGGCCCGCGACACGCCAGGGTCGTCGTCGACGCTGAGAATGGCCGGCTTGACGGCAGAGGGTGAAGTCACCTGACCAGTATCGCGGACTCAAATTCGGTGATGCTGAATGAGATCCATCTCGGTCGGAGTCAATAATCGCTCGAGGCGTTCCTCGAGCGCCCGATTCGCCTTGCGGCCGGACGTCCCGGGTGGTTTGGATTCGGCGGAATCCGCATCGGTACCAGGCCCGTCGGCGGGGAGGAGCGGGACGGTCTTGCTCTCCAGATGCAGAAGCGAACGCAGGTTCACGGCCGATCACCTCACGTTTCCCAATCGGAAGCAGGTGGCTGTGTCTGTAACTTCGTTTATCTCATATTGTGCGCCAGGCATTACATTTCGGACATCAACACCCCAACAATGTGACCCAAGCGATCTTGTCGCCCGGAACGACCCCGGGTCACATTTCATACGCCCAGGTCGGGAGGGTGATCCACGCCACGGCCGCCTGGTGACCCAGGCCACGCGAACTAGGATGCCCGTAACCGACCGTCACGTCCCCGGAGGCAGCGTTGCCGAACACCCTCGAAGCCAGCATCGATATCGCGGCCGCGCCGGACAAGGTCTGGAGCGTCGTCTCCGACCTGCAGCGGATCCGCGAGTTCAGCCCTAACACCCTGCGCATGCAGCCGCTGGGCCGCACGGTCCGCACCGGCACCTGGACGGTGAACCTGAACAAGGCCGAGGGCTACGTGTACCCGAGCACCTCGCGGATCGTGCGCTTCGAGCCCAACCACGCGCTGGCGTTCCGGATGAACGAGAACGGCACCGTCTGGAGCTACACCCTCGAGCCCACCGCGGACGGCGGCACCACGCTGATCCAGCGCCGCGACGTGCCCAAGGGCAAACTGCCGGGCTGGCTGCAGTTCACCGTCGACAAGGTCTTCGGCGGCGAGGCGGCCTTCGAGAGCGGGCTGGTCGACGGCATGAACGAAACCCTCGGCCGGATCAAGGAACTTCTGGAGCGCTGAGCGTAGGTTCGGCCAATGCGACGACTCACAGCGATCTGCGCCGCGGCCGCCGGTGTCGCGATGCTGGCGACCGGATGCGGTAGCTCCGACTCGGGCGACCGCACCGTGACGGTCACCGGCACCGGCAAGGTCCAGGGCACCCCGGATGTGCTCAATGCCGACCTCGGCACCGAGGTCAGCGCGACCGACGTGTCCGCGGCGGTCGATCAGGCCAATGCCAAGGCGAAGGCCATCACCGACGCCATGGTCACCGCGGGCGCCAAGCGCGAGGACATCAAGACCAGCGACCTGTCTGTCCAGCCCGCTTACGGGCCGGAGGGACGCACCATCACCGGCTATCGCGCCACCAACACCATGCACGTGGCCGTGCGGGACCTGCCCAAGGCGTCCGGCATCCTGTCGGCCGCGGTGCAGGCGGGCGGCAACGACACCCGCATCAGCTCGGTCGCCTTCGGGCTCGAGGACAACACCAAGCTGCTGGCCGACGCCCGCGCGCGGGCCTTCGAGGACGCCAAGAGCCGCGCCCAGCAGTACGCGGACCTGTCCGGGCTGAAGCTGAAGAAGGTCAAGACCATCAGCGAGAACGGCAGCGGACCCACCCCGACGCCGATGCACAAGGACGCCCTGCCCTCCGGGGCCGCGCCCACCATCAATCTCGAGCCAGGCCAGCAGACGGTCACGTTCACCGTGACCGCCGCCTGGGATATGGACTGACCGCTACTTCCAGTTCGGCAACTGGACCACCTGGGCCGCGTAGGACAGGCCCGCGCCGAAGGCGATGAGCAGGGCGGTGCCGCCGGGTTTGGCGTCGCCCCTGCGCATCATGGCCTCCATGGCCAGCGGTATCGAGGCGGCGGAGGTGTTGCCGGCCTCCTCGATGTCATTGGCCAGGGCGCAGTCCTCGGGGAGTTTCAGCACCCGGGCCATGATCTCGATGATCCGGCCGTTGGCCTGGTGCGGAACCATGGCGTCCAGATCGGCGGGGGTCAGCCCGGCCACCTCGATGGCGTCGCGGCAGACCTTCTCCAAAGAGTGTGCGGCCCAGCGGAACACGGCCGTACCCTCCATGGCGAGATAGGGCCGGACGGCGTCGAGACCACGTTCCTCGATCTCGGCGAAGAACTCCATCCAGTCCTTGTCCTGGCGGATCGCGCGGTGCTGGGTGCCGTCCGAGCCCCACACGGTGGGCCCGATCCCGGCTTCGTCGGACGGGCCGATCACCACCGCGCCCGCGCCGTCGGCGAACAGGAAAGCCGTGCCACGGTCCTTCGGGTTGACCGTGGTGGTGAGCTTCTCCACGCCGATGACCAGCGCATTGCGGGCGGTACCGCCCTTGACCAGATCCGAGGCCAACGCGACCGCGTGGCAGAAGCCCGCGCACCCGGCCGAGACGTCGAAGGCGGCCACATTCCGCAGGCCGAGTTCGGTGGCGATCTGCGGAGCCGCGGCAGGCGTCAGCAACAGCCAGGTAGAGGTCGCGACGATGACACAGTCGATCGTGGCGGGATCGACTTCCGCGGCGTCGATGGCGGCGCGGGCGGCCGCGGCGCTCATGCTGATGATCGTCTCCTCGGGGGAGGCGAAGCGCCGGGTACGGATACCGGACCGGGTCCGGATCCATTCGTCGCTGGAATCTATCGGCCCCGCCACCTCGTCATTGGTGACGATTCGCTCCGGCCGGTACACGCCGAGCCCGAGCATTGCCGTGTGCTCTGCCCCGCTGATCGAGGCAATTCGAGCAGACATTGGTTCTCCCTTATGTACTGCGTACTGCGCGTCGAACGTGACCTTCATCGAGTTCCCACCCCCGCGGCCGAAACGCCGCATACATGAGGCTCCCTCAGCTTAATCCGGACAGCTTCTCATGTATGTGCTTCCGCTCACAATCAGGCATACGTTGGCCAGTGCTTCACATACCGCCGGAAGATCGTTCTCCGAGGCCTTGGGCAACCGAGAACGCGAGCGTCCGACGCGCTTCCCGTAGTGTGTGACGCGGTCTATGACCGCAACCATCCGCGCATGAAAGAGGAGCTCGTGGCCCGTCGCCCCACCCCGCCCGGCACCCCGGAAACGACCGGACTCGGTCACGTGGCCGACCTGGTCCGATCCGCCATTCCACCGCTGCACCCGGCCGGCCTGCCGTTCGTGGCGGCGCCGCTGGCGGTGGCCGCGCTGGGCTTCCGCCGGAAGTGGGTGCGGCGCACCGGACTGGCCGCCGCCGCGGCCTGTGCCACGTTCTTCCGGCACCCGCACCGGGTGCCGCCGAACCGACCCGGCGTGGTGGTCGCGCCCGCCGACGGCGAGGTGGCCCTGGTCGACACCGCGGTGCCGCCGGCCGAGCTCGGCCTGGGTGACGCCCCGCTGCCGCGGGTGAGCATCTTCCTGTCGGTGCTGGACGTGCACGTGCAGCGGGTGCCGGTGAGCGGCCTGGTGGAGCAGGTCGCCTACCAGAAGGGCCACTTCCTCTCGGCCGATCTGCCCGAGGCCAGCGACCGCAACGAGCGCAACAGCATGGTCATCGAGACCGAGTCGGGGCAGCGGATCGTGGTCGTGCAGATCGCCGGTCTGCTGGCGCGCCGCATCGTGTGCGAGGCCAAGGCCGGCGACAAGCTGAGCATCGGCGACACCTACGGCCTGATCCGTTTCGGATCGCGCGTCGACACCTACTTCCCGGCCGGGACCAAGCTGTTGGTCACCCCCGGGCAGCGCACCATCGGTGCGGAAACGGTACTGGCCGAACTGGATTCATGATGGAGCAACTCGCGCCCGCGCCGTCTGCGCGCCGCCGCAACCGCACCATCCGGCTGCTGCCCAGCATGGTCACCGTGCTCGGCCTGTGCTCGGGCCTGTCGGCGGTGAAGTTCGCCATCCAGGGGCAGCTGGGGTTCGCGCTGGCGCTGGTCGGCGCGGCCGCGGTGTTCGACATGCTGGACGGCCGGATCGCCCGCATGCTGGACGCCACCTCCAAGATGGGCGCGGAACTGGATTCGCTGTCGGACGCCATCGCGTTCGGCGTCACGCCCGCCCTGGTGCTGTACGTGACCTTCCTGCACGCCGACAGCATCGGCTGGGTGCTGGCCTTGATGTTCGCGGTCTGCATGGTGTTGCGGCTGGCCCGGTTCAACACCCTGATGGACGACGACAACCGGCCGGACTGGCAGCGGGAGTACTTCGTCGGGGTGCCCGCGCCCGCGGGCGCGTTGATCGTGCTGACGCCCATCGCGCTGTCGGAGCAGTTCGGCGACGGCTGGTGGGTGAGCTTCCCGATGGTGGCGGTGTGGACCGTGCTGACCGGTCTGCTGTGCGTGAGCACGCTGCCGACGCTGGCCGTCAAGTCGGTGTCGGTGGCCCCGCGGACCGCGCCGATCCTGCTGGTGCTGGTCGCCCTGGCGGCCGCGCTGCTGGTCACCTACCCGCTGATCCTGATGATGGCGCTGGTGGTGCTGTACCTGGGCCACATCCCGTTCGCGGTGCACTCCGCGCGCTGGGTGGCCGCCCGGCCGGAGACCTGGAACCACAAGCCCGCCGAACGCCGCGCCCAGCGCAAGGCGCAGCGCCGCGAACGGCCGCTGGCCGGACGGGTGCCGCGGGTGTCGACGGCTCGGCTGCGGCTACGCCGTCCCGGCCAGCGCGGATGACCGGCCCGCGCGGATAGTCACCGGCGGCCGGTTCCCGCGGGCAGAATTGACGGGTGCCGGAATTCACGCTGACCGCGCAACGCAACTCCTCGGGCGGCGACGCCCGCTGGGGGCTGGTGCGCCTGCACCCCGAAGTCCTGATGGCGCTGGCCCTGCATCCGGGGCAGGGAGTCACCCTGACCGGCGGGCGGCGCACCACGGCCGTGGTGGGGACGTTCAAGCCGTCGCAGGGCTTCGGCGCCGGCGTCGCCCTGCTCGACGAGGTAACGCTGTCGAACGCGAAGGTGCGCGACGGCGGTGACGTCACCATCGCCCCGGCTACCGAGACCGACGCCCGCCGTGTCTCGGTGACGGGCTCGTCGCTGGCCATGGCCGCGATTCCGGAGTCGACGCTGCGGCAGGCGCTGCTGGGGAAGATCGTCACCGTGGGCGACACCGTCACCCTGCTCCCGCGCGACCTGCTGCCCAGCGACAATCCGGCCGCGGCCCGGAAAGCCTTGAAGGGCTTGGGGATCGCCTGGACCTCCGAGGTGCTGACGGTGGTGGCCACCGAGCCGTATCCGGGCCCGGTCACCATCCTGCCGAGTACGGCGGTGACGCTGGGCACGACCTTCAGCTCGACCGACGCCCCGCTCGGCCTGCTCGACGACGTCCCCCTCGACAGTTCGCCGATCGTCGCCGCCGAGCGCCCGGTGACGACCGCCCCGGCCTCGGCGGTGGCCGTCGCTGATCTGGCCGGGGTGCAGGCCCAGGCCGCGAAGCTGCGGGAGTGGCTGAATCTGGCATTGGACGAGCCCGAGCTGTTGAAGGCGCTGGGCGCGAGTTCGCAGCTGGGCGTGCTGATCACGGGCCCGGCGGGCGTCGGCAAGGCGACGCTGGCGCGGGCGGTGGTGGGGTCGCGGCGGCTGGTGGAACTGGACGGCCCGGCGGTCGGCTCGACCGAGAGCGGCAAGCGTTTCCGCGATGTCGGCGACACGATGCAGGAGATCGGTTCCGGCGCGGGCGGAGTCCTGCTGATCACCGATATCGACGCGCTGCTGCCGGCCGAGGCCGAGCCGGTGGCCACCATGATCCTGGACCAGCTGCGCCGGGCGATCGCGCTGCCCGCGGTGGCGGTGCTGGCGACCACCTCGAATCCACTGGGCCTGGACGCGCGGCTGCGCGGTCCCGAACTGTTCGACCGGCAGGTGTCGCTGCCGCTGCCGACCGCCGCGGTACGGGCCGCGCTGCTCGAGCAGTTGTTGCGCAAGGCCCCGACCGAGGACCTGAAGGTCGACGAGATCGCGCTGCGGACACCGGGATTCGTGGTGTCGGATCTGGCGGCGCTGGTCCGCGAGGCGGCGCTGCGGGCGGCGGCCCGGGCCAGCCGCGAACACCACGACAGCGGTCAGGACGTGGATCCGGTACTGCGGCAGGAGGATCTGGCCGGGGCGCTGGAGGTGATCCGCCCGCTGTCGCGGTCCGGGTCGGAGGAATTGTCCATCGGCAACCTGAGTCTCGACGATGTCGGCGACATGGTGGAGACCAAGCAGGCGTTGACCGAGGCGGTGCTGTGGCCGCTGAAGCATCCGGATTCGTTCGCGCGCCTGGGGATCGAGCCGCCGCGCGGGGTGCTGCTGTACGGGCCGCCGGGCTGCGGCAAGACCTTCCTGGTGCGGGCGCTCGGCGGGTCCGGGCAGTTGAGCGTGCACGCGGTGAAGGGCGCGGAGCTGATGGACAAGTGGGTCGGCTCCTCGGAGCGGGCGGTGCGCGAGTTGTTCCAGCGCGCACGCGATTCCGCGCCGTCACTGATCTTCCTCGACGAGGTGGACGCGCTGGCGCCGCAGCGCGGGCAGTCCTCGGATTCGGGGGTGTCGGACCGGGTGGTGGCGGCTCTGCTCACCGAGCTGGACGGGGTGGAGCCGCTGCGGGACGTGGTGGTGGTCGGCGCGACCAACCGCCCGGATCTGATCGATTCGGCGCTGACCCGGCCGGGCCGGTTGGAGCGGCTGGTGTTCGTGCCGCCGCCGGACGCCGACGCCCGGGCCGAGATCCTGCGCACCGCGGCCAATTCGGTGCCGCTGGCCAAGGATGTGAATCTGCGGCGGCTGGCCCGTGAGCTGGACGGCTATTCGGCGGCGGACTGTTCGGCCCTGTTGCGGGAGGCGGCGCTGGCCGCCATGCGCCGCGATGTGGAGGCCGGGGAGGTGACGGCGGCGGATGTGGCGTCCGCGCGCAAGGCGGTACGGCCGTCGCTGGATCCGGTGCAGGTGGAGTCATTGCGCTTGTTCGCGGCGAAGCGGGAGATGTCGGGTCCGCCCGGCGACCCGTCGGGCTATGTCTGATTTGATGCGCCCAGTCTGATTCATCCGCCTAAGCCCGAATGTGGCCAGAAGTTCGCCAAAAATCTACAAAGTAAGCGAGTCGGACCGATCGACACCCCGAGGGCCGGTAATTTTGCGCAGGTGAGGTCGTACAAGGTCGCTACCGAAACGATCACCGCGCTGGTCGCAGCACTGGTTGCTGGCCTCGCGCTGACCTTGCCCATCGACTTCGGCTGGACCTCACAAAGTTCCGCCCTGCAACTGGATCTGCTCGCTTACAGCCTGCCCCGCGCCATCTCGGCGGGCGTGCTCATCGCCATGATCGCGGCGGTGCTGATCACCACCCTGGGCAGCCCGTCGGTGGCCTGGTCGACCACGGTGGGCGGCCTGCTGGTGCTGGTCGCCAACCACACCCTGGGCCACGCGGGCGACCCGAATTCCTCGCTGTCGACCATAAACTTCATCGACTCCCTGTCGGGCGGCGTAATCCTGGGCGCGCTCGGGGCGGCGGTGCTGCATCACCGGCTGCCCGCCTTCGCCTGGACGCTGGGCATTCTGATCAGTCTGCTGCTGGGTTCGGTGAATCCGGTGCCGCGGGTGGGCGGCGGCAGCATCACCGACAACCTGCGGAACCATTGGCACGCCTCCGGCATGCCGCCCATGTGGATGGTGCTGCTGGCCTTCGCGCTGGCCGTGGTCTCGCTGCTGATCAACAGGAAGGGACCGGCCGCGCAACGGCTGTCGATCGAGCTGCCGCTGGCCCCGATCCTGGCGGGCACGCTGCTGGTGCTGATCACCCTGTTCAGCGCGGAGTGGCTGGCCCGACACGGCGGCAGCGTGGCGGGCATCGTGCTCGCCGTGATGACCTCGGTCGGCACCGCCATGATCGCGTCCATGCTGCTGCCGGGCCGGGACGGGGAGATTGTGCTGATCGCGGTGGGCGTCGGCGCGGTGGGCGCGGCGACCATCGCGGCGGAGATGCCGGCCTGGTCGATTCCGCTGCTGGCGGCGGTGAGCGCGTTCGGCATGTGGGCGGGCAGTCAGGTGTCCGCGCCGATGTCGGCCCTGGGGCTGTCCATGCTGGTCGGGGTGTCGACGGCGCTCACCGGTGACGCCTCCGAGGCGTGGCTGATCGTGGGCAGCGCGGCGCTGGTGTCCTGGCTGCTCGGTTTCGGCCTGCTGGCGGCCCGGCCGCGGTACGTGCCGAGCCGGGTGCTGGGGACCACCCTGTTGTTCGTGCCGTCGGCGGTGCTGGGCATGCGGGATTACGTGGCGCGCGGCGATTACGCGATGCAGTCGGGCACTTCGGGGATGTGTACGGTCAGCTCGGGGTCCACCGCGACGCCGGGCTGGACCTCGGTGCTGGTGGCGGGGGGCTGTCTGGCGGGCATGTTCCTGCTGCGGCGGTTGCGGCCGCTGCCGGTGCCGTCCGCCGCCACCCCGCCCGAGGGGTCGTCGAACGAGAGCACCGCGGACTAGACCGGGGAACGGTCAGGCGCGGGCGGCGAGGTCCAGTTGCGCGGCCGGAGCGGTGGCGGGTTCGGCGAACCAGGTCCGGTAGAAGGCCGTCACGTAGGCGGCGAACAGGCCGATCACGAGGGCGCCCGCCGGGAGCGGGTGGTCGGCGAATTCGACCGACAGGTACCGGTAGGACAGCAGCAGCCCGGTGAACAGCGCGGCCCCCGCGCCGACCAGCTGGACCCGCGCGCGGTCCCAGCCGCGTTCGGGTGCGCGCAGCGCGGATTCGATGGCCAGGCACAGCACCACGCCCGCGACCAGGTCCGCGCCGTAGTGGTAACCGAAGCCCAGGGTGGCCCCGATGGTGGCGAGCAGCCAGAAGGTTCCGCCCCAGCGCAGCCAGGTCGGGGCGGGCGCGCCGGTCAGCGGGTCGCGGCGGGAGTGGACGAAGATCGACAGTGCCCACGCGGTGTGCAGCGACGGCATGCAGTTGCGCGGGGCGAATCGGTCGAAGGCGATCGAGCCGGGCGAGAGGTCCACCGGCGGCACCACATTCGGCCAGTAGGTGCCGAGCGAGAAGGCGTGCCCTTCCGTGCCGTAGGCGAAGATCGGTCCGACGACCGGGAAGATGACGTAGAAGAGCGGCCCGATCAGCCCGATCACCAGGAAGGTCCGCACCAGGTAGTGCCCCGGCCACTGGCCCGTCTTCACGACGTTGCGCAGCTGCCAGATGGTCACGATCATCGCGCCGACGGGCAGTTCGATGTAAACCCAGTGCAGGACAGCGGAAGCCACCGGCCCCAGCCATTCGAGCAGTTGCCCGACCATCCAGGAGGGGTCGCCGAGGGCGTGGTCCACCAGCACGATGTGCTCGTCGAGGACGCGGGGTCCGGCGAGCACGGTGATGCCGAGCCAGACGTCGGCGACCTTGCTGGACAGCACCAGCAGAATGCCGAGCGCGGCGGCGTGCAGCGCGTTGGAGCGATCCTTGCCCTGCCACCGCCAGAGGGCGAGCCCGAGGATGCCGAGCAGCACGAGCACCGGCCCGTTGCCCATGGCGAGCGGACCGCCGGAGAGGCTGCGAATCGTCTGGTAGGCGACGTCGATGCCGAGCGCCGTGCCGACGGCCACGAAGCGCCGCCGCCAGTCCAGTCCGATGAGCGCGAGCCCGAGTCCCGCCCACGGCACGGTGAAGGATTTGGCGTTGCCCGCGAAGTCGGCCCAGATGCTCTCCAGCGGACCGGTGAAGTGGTGCCGGGAGGCGACGATCTGGAGAACCAGGAGTGCCAGTGCGCCAACGGTCAGCACGGCCGTCAACCGGACGCGCGGCGACGGCATCCACATCCCTGATCGGCGTGCTGCGCCGCCGGTCTGGGAACGCGGATCGTCGAGCAACATCCAGCCATAGTAAACGCCGTGTGAACGCCGACCCCATAGACAGTTGAACGCCGCATCCCACCCCGGATGAACAGCCCCCGGTCAGCGTGGTATCGCCGCTGGCCACGGCGTACAGCGGCCGCAGAATCGCGTAACTGAAATCACAGCAACGTAACTCGCGCCGGTGAGGCGTCCCGCCCCGTCGTCACTGCTCGAGTTCGTGGACCAGCGAGTCGACCACCGCGACCAGATCGCCCTGCGCGGCCGCGGCCACCCGACGCTGGCGCTGATAGGACGCGCCGCGCTTGGGGATGTCGGCGACCATGGCGAGCTCGTTCTCGCAGCCGAGGCTCTTGGCGGTCGGTTCGAGCCGGTTGAGCAGGTCCATGAGGTCGTCGGTGACGAGCCGCTCGTTGCTGTCGGCGTCGGTGATGATGATGGCGTCGAGCCCGTATCGCGCTGCGCGCCACTTGTTCTCCTGCACGTGCCAGGGCGGCAGGATGGCGGGCAGGGCTTCGCCGTTCTCCACCCGCCGGTCGAGATCGACCACGAGGGAGTGGATCAGCGCCACGATGGCGGCCAGTTCGACCTTGGTGGGGATGCCGTCGCAGATGCGCACCTCGATGGTGCCCCATTTGGGTGCGGGCCGGATGTCCCAGTGCATGCCGCCGATCTGTTCGATCACACCGGTTTTCATCTGGTCGTGCACGAAACCCTCGAACTGGCCCCAATTGTCGAATTGGAAGGGCAGTCCGGCGGTGGGCAGCTGCTGGAACATGAGGGCCCGGTTGCTGGCGTAGCCGGTGTCGACGCCCGCCCACATGGGTGAGGAGGCGGACAGCGCCAGCAGGTGCGGGTACGCCGGCAGCATGGCGTTGAGGATCGGGAAGACCTTGTCCGGGTGCGAGATTCCCACGTGCACGTGCACGCCCCAGATCAGCATCTGGCGACCCCACCACTGGGTGCGCTCGATGAGTTCGTCGTAATGCGCACTGCGCGTGAGCTGTTGGGTGGACCATTGCGCGAACGGGTGGGTGCCCGCGCAGAACAGGTCGACGCCGACCTGGTCGGCGGCGCGGCGCACGACGTCCTGGGTGGCGCGCAGTTCGTCGACGACCTCGCTCACGGTGTCGTGCTTGCCGGAGACCAGTTCGACGGTGTTCTTCAGCAGTTCCTTGGTGATCTGCGGGGTGCCGTCCCAGGCGCGCAGATCACCGCAGGCTTCGAAAACGGCGGCGGCGGTATTGGACAGGTCACGCGTCGTCTTGTCGACGAGCGCGACCTCCCATTCCACGCCGAGCGTGGGCCGGGGCGATGAATTGAAGGGGACCTTCGAAATGCCTGCCCCGGCCATGCTCACCTCAAGGGGTTCAGGCGACGACGCCGCAGGCGACCCGTGCACCCGCGTCGCCGGTCGCGAGGGTGTCCGCATCCGGTGCGGGCGCGTACCGGGTGGGAATGTTGCCGAAGTTGTCGGCGCCGGCGTGGATGATCAGGGCCTTGCCCTTGATCTCCTCCAGGGTGACGGCGTCGGTGGTGGTGACCAGCTTGGCGGTGCCGTCCTTGAGCACCTGGAGCGAGTCCAGGTCGCCGCTGGCGGGGTGCGCGTTCTGCTCACCGACCTGCAGGTGGCCGCCGGCGGACAGGAAGTCGCCGGGCGCGCCGCCGGAGGGGGCGGTGGAGTTGGCCTCGCACTTGCCGAACTGGTGGATGTGCAGGCCGTGGAAGCCGGGCTTGAGGCCGTGGGCTTCGACGGTGATCTCGAGGTGGTTGCCCACCTTCACGACGGACGCGGTGCCGACGGTGCCACCGGTGGGGTCCTTGAGGGTGACCGAGGTGGACTCCCGGGGGGCGTTGGTGTCGCCCTCGGTGCCGTGGCCGGTCGCACCGCCCGCGGGAGCGGGCGAGCTGGTGAACACCGGCGGGGTCGTCCCCTTGACGTCACTCGATTCCTGGCTGTTGGAGCAGGCGGTGAGCCCCAGGGCCGCGACCGCGAGCACCGGAGCAACAGTCCACCAGGACGGGCGACGAGTTGAGGACGAGGCCATCGGGGAACTCCTTTACGAGTCCGAGTTTATCGGGAAAGCTGAGTGGACATAGTTCGTACCGGACAAGATGATGCCAGAGCCGTGCCTGTGTTCCGTGGAGGGGCCGCACGGTTTCTTTCGGGCGGCGTTCCGGCGGCCGACGGACAACGATTCAGCTGCCGGTGACGATGACGATGACGCCGGTGGGCGAATCCGAGATCCCGGGGAAGCGGGGTTCGGCGGCGCAGCCCAGTTCCGCGGCGATGGCCTTGGCCAGTGCCTGCTCCTTGGGCGAACTGCCGTAGTACACGGTGGTTTTCGGGATGACGCCGCCGGGATAGTTGCCGACCTCGGTGATGTTGTAACCCTCACCGCTGAGCTGGTCGCCGGTCTTCTTGGCCAGTCCGGCCACGGTGCCGTTGTTGTAGACCCGGACCGGGAGGGACTTGTCGACGCCCGCGGCCGCGGTGGTGGTCGGCGCGGCGGCGGTCGTGGTGGTCGCGGGCGCGGTGGAGGCGGGCGCCACCGGCGGGGTGCTCGCCTGGGTCGAATTCTGCTGCGCCGCAGTGGTGGTGGCGGCCTCGGAGGTCGATCCGGCGCTGCTGTCCGAGGAGTCCGAACTCGACAGGGACATCGCGCCGATCCCGGCGAACACGATGGCCAGCGCGATCAGGACCATCGCCAGGGCCCGCAGCGGCGGACCGCCGGCCGGCGAATTCGGGTTGCTCACGGCGTCGAGCCTAATGGGTGCAGGGCCGCCCGCGCGGGATCAAGCGCGGACGCGGGCCGGGCGGAGACCTGGCTCACGGTCGCGGCGCGGCTCACACCTGGAAACCGAGACGGCGTGCGGCCCTGGTCTTCTGGCGGCTGGCTCGCAGCCGCCGCAGGCGCTTGACCAGCATCGGGTCCGCCGCCAGCGCTTCGGGCTTGTCGACGACCGCGTTCAGGACCTGGTAGTAGCGGGTTGCCGAGAGGTCGAACAGTTCGCGAATGGCTTCTTCCTTCGCACCGGCGTACTTCCACCATTTGCGTTCGAAGTCGAGAATCTCGAGCTCACGGCGGGAAAGCCCGTGCGCGCCATCCTCGTCGGAAGGACCGTCCTCGCTTGCGGGAATGTCGCGTGCCGCTGCGCTGTCCATAGTGCTCCCTCGCCGAGTGGTCACCAGACGAATATGGTGCTTGTGCGTCGGTGTCATTCAACCACGCGCCGCAGACAACGCGATGCGTACCGATCGGCGTGTTATGTGACGTAGGCCCCGGCGTGTCGGGGGTTCCGGGCAGTGATCCGGACACGTCCCCAGGGTGTGATCACCCCGGTAAACGCCGCACTATAGGGTGCTGAGCATGGCTATTCTCCCGATTCGCATTGTCGGCGACCCGGTTCTGCACCGCGCGACCACTCCGGTCACGCAGACCCCGGAAGAGCTGGCGCAGCTGATCGCGGATATGTACGAGACGATGGACGCCGCACATGGGGTGGGTCTGGCCGGCAATCAGGTGATCATCACCGACGAGGACGAGCTGTCCCCGCGCCTCTTCGTCTACGACTGCCCGGACGAGACCGAGGACGGCAAGACCGTCCGCCGCCGCGGCTGCGTGGTGAATCCGGTGCTGGAGACCTCCGAGATCCCCGAATCCATGCCCGACCCCGACGATGACGACGAGGGCTGCCTGTCGGTCCCCGGCGAGCAGTTCCCGACCGGCCGCGCCGACTGGGCCAGGGTCACCGGCACCGACGAGCACGGTGAGCCGGTCGAGCTGGAGGGCCACGGCTTCTTCGCCCGCATGTTGCAGCACGAGACCGGTCACCTGGACGGCTTCCTCTACGTGGACGTGCTGATCGGCCGCAATGCCCGCGCCGCGAAGAAGGCGATCAAGCGAAACGGCTGGGGCAAGCCGGGTTTGAACTGGGTCCCGGGCACCGTGCCGGACCCCTTCGGACACGACGACGACGATCTCGACGACTGATCGGTCATGACCGGTTCCGAGCCCGGCCCCGAGGGCACCGGGGCGCTCCCGCCGCTCGGCAAGCGGGTGGTGGTGCGCTACCGCCTGCCCGCAGGTTATCCACAGCCGTTGACGGATGTGATCGGCGAGCTGATCGCCGCCGACCCGCTGACCGTGCGGACCGCCGACGGTCAGGTGGTGTCGGTCGCCCGGGATCAGGTGGTGGCCTGGAAACCGCTCGGCCCCAGGCCCATTCGGACCAGTGAGATCCGGTCCCTGGAAGCGGCTGCCGCGGACGGCTGGCCCGGCCTGATGCGATCCTGGATCGACGGCTGGTTGCTGCGCGCCGGGGACGGCTACACCTATCGCGCGAATTCCGCGGTGCCGCTGGGCGGTACGGACGGACCGGCGCTGATGAACACCGAGACCCTGCACCGCATCGGCGAGTGGTACACCGCGCACGGCCTGCCGCTGCAACTGCAGCTGCCCGATCGGCTGGCGACCCGGCCCGCGGAGTGGCGGACCTGGCACGAGACCCGGGTGCTGGCGGTCGACATCGAGACCATGGCGTTGCCGTCGGGCCCGTCCATGGTGCGGTTCACCCCCGAACCGGACGGGGCGTGGCTGTCCATGCACCGGCATCGGGGCGGGGACACCGATATCGGCTCGAGCCCGGTGGTGGATGTGCTGACCGCGGTCCGCGACGGCGAGCTCACCTTCGCCACGCTGGGTTTGCCCGCGCCGATCGCCATCGGCCGGGCCGCGGTGACCACGGCTCCCGACGGCCGCCGCTGGGTGGGCCTGACCTGCGTGGCGGTGGCGTCCGGGCATCGGCGGCACGGGCTGGGCGCGCTGGTGTGCGCGGAGATGATCCGCTGGGGCCGCACGCACGGGGCCACCCACGCCTATGTTCAGGTGTCGGACGAGAATGACGCGGCGCTGGCGTTGTACCAGGAGATGGGCTTCGTGGAGCATCACAGCTACCGGTACGCCGCGCCCTGATCGCGCGCCGCCCGCTCGCGTAAGACACCAGTTCCGAAAGGTTTACCGCTGTGCGTATCGCCACCTGGAATGTGAACTCGATCCGCACCCGGCAGGATCGGGTGCTGGCGTGGCTGGACCGCGCCGATATCGACGTGCTGGCCATGCAGGAAACCAAGTGCAAGGACGCGCAGTTCCCGTTCGAGGCGTTCGAGGCGGCCGGGTACGAGGTCGCGCACGTGGGCCTGAACCAGTGGAACGGGGTGGCCATCGCCTCCCGGGTGGGCCTGGACGATGTCGAGATCCACTTCCCGGATCAGCCCGGTTTCGACAAGGACGCGGGCGAATCCCTGTTGAGCACACCGGTGGTGGAGGCCCGCGCGATCGGCGCGACCTGCGGCGGGGTGCGGGTGTGGAGCCTGTACGTGCCGAACGGCCGCGCGCTCGACGACCCGCACTACGCCTACAAGCTGGAGTGGCTGGCGACGATGCGGTCCGCGGGCGCCAAGTGGCTGTCGGAGGATCCGGACGCGCAGATCGCGCTGGTGGGCGACTGGAATATCGCCCCGACCGATCTGGATGTGTGGTCGCCGGAGTTCTTCGAGGGCAAAACCCATGTGTCCGAACGGGAACGGGACGCCTTCGACGCGTTCGGCGAGACCGGTTTCACCGATGTGATGCGGCCCTTCCACCCGGGCCCCGGCGTCTACACCTACTGGGACTACACGCAGCTGCGCTTCCCCCGCAAGGAGGGCATGCGCATCGACTTCATCCTGGCCTCCCCCGCCCTGGCCGCGCGGGTCACCGACGCGAACGTGGACCGCGAGGAGCGAAAGGGCAAGGGCGCCAGCGATCACGCGCCGGTGACGGCCGTCCTCGCGGACTAGTCCGGGCGGGCCCGGCTAGACCGGCCGGGCCTTGATGGCGTCGCGGGAGATGAAGACGTCGTAGGCGCCCGGGACGGCGATGACGGCATTGCCGTTGGTCGAGCGCACGAAAGGCCTGGTGTACCAGGTCTTGTCCTTCATGTCCTGGAAGAAGTCGGCGTCGCTGCCGTTGAGGAAGATCTGGTTCTGCTTGGTGGCGACGCCGTCGAGGCGCTGGCCGTAGAGCCGGGTCACCTTGTATCCGGCGTTGAAGCCGAGGGCGTTCACCCACGCCTCGAGTTCCACGATATTGGCTTGCAGCACCCACATGTCGCCCTCGACCTGGTAGGTCTTGTGCTGGTCGCCGTGGCCTTCGTCGCCGTAGAGGGTGAGGTTCACGTCCAGCAGGTGTTCCTGCCCCGCAACCGGTTTCACCTCGATGTGCGCGGCCTTCACTTCGCCGGTGAGTCCGAGGAAGGCTTGTAGGAGCGTGGTGATCCACAGGATCACGACCGCGACGAACGCCAGACCCGCTGCGCCCATGCCGCGTCCGACCAGCACACGCCAGCCGACCGTGCGGGCTTTCAGCACGGCCGAGACCAATAATCCGATGGCCGCGATGCCCAGCACCAACAGCACGATCTGGATCCAGCCGAAGGTAACCGGGAAGACCATGCCGTAGTTGTACCCGCTCGGCACGACACGTATCGGCGGGTCAGAAATGAAGTGTGCGTGTCATGACGGTGTGTCACCTGATCCCCCAACGACATCCGGCCCCGCACCACGGGTGCGGGGCCGGATGTCGAGCACGGATCAGAAGGCCGCTTCGTCCAGCTTCATGATGTCGTTGTCGAGGTTCTCGATCACCGAACGCGAGGCGCTGAGCAGCGGCAGCTTGTTCTTGGCGAACCAGGACGCCACGCCGACCTTGCCGGTGTAGAAGTTCTTGTCCTTCTCGGCCGCGCCCGCGTCCAGCGCCGCCTGGGCGATGGCGGCGTGCTCGAGCAGTCGCCACGAGATGACGAGATCGCCGACGGCGTACAGGAATCGGACCGAGCCGAGGCCGACCTTGTAGAGCTCGTCGACCTGCTGCTGCGAGGCCATCAGGAAGCCGGTGAGCGCGGCGGCCATGGCCTGCACGTCGGCCAGGGCCGCGCCGAGCAGTCCGCGCTCGATCTTGAACTGGTCGGGGCCGCCGTCGACGAACCGCTGGATCAGGCCCGCGACGTGTCCGAGGGCCACGCCCTTGTCGCGAATGATCTTGCGGAAGAAGAAGTCCTGCGCCTGGATGGCGGTGGTGCCCTCGTACAGCGAGTCGATCTTGCAGTCGCGGATGTACTGCTCGATCGGGTAGTCCTGCAGGTAGCCGGAGCCGCCGAGGGTCTGCAGCGATTCGGTCAGCGACTCGTAGGCGCGGTCGGAGCCGCAGCCCTTCACGATCGGCAGCAGCAGGTCGTTGACCCGCTCGGCCAGTTCGGCGTCGGCGCCGTAATTGGCCTGCGCCACATCGGCGTTCTGGTAGGAGGCGCAGTACATGTACAGCGCGCGCAGACCTTCCGCGTACGCCTTCTGGGTGGCCAGCGAGCGGCGCACGTCCGGGTGGTGGGTGATGGTGACGCGCGGGGCGGCCTTGTCGGTCATCTGGGTCAGGTCCGCGCCCTGGACGCGCTGCTTGGCGTACTCGAGGGCGTTGAGGTAACCGGTGGACAGCGCGCCGGTGGCCTTGGTGCCCACCATCATCCGCGCGTTCTCGATGACCTTGAACATCTGCGCGATGCCGTTGTGCACCCCGCCGACCAGGTAGCCGACGGCGGGGATGTCGCCGCCGAAGGTGATCTCACAGGTGGGCGAGGACTTGATGCCCATCTTGTGCTCGACGCCGGTGACCAGCGCACCGTTCTTGGCGCCGAGCTCCATGGTCTCCGAGTCGAACAGGAAGCGCGGCACCATGAACAGCGACAGGCCTTTGGTGCCGGGGCCGGCGCCCTCGGGGCGGGCCAGCACCAAGTGGAAGATGTTGTCGGCGGTGTCGCCGACGTCGCCGCCGGAGATGAAGCGCTTCACGCCCTCGATGTGCCAGGTGCCGTCGGCCTGTTCGATGGCCTTGGTGCGGCCCATGCCGACGTCGGAGCCGGCGTCGGGCTCGGTGAGCACCATGGTGCCGCCCCAGCGGTTCTCCCAGGCGTGGGTCGCCCAGCGCTTCTGCTCGTCGGTGCCCTCGTCGAAGAGGACCTTGTGCATGAGCGGGCCCATATTGAAGAAGGAGGCCGAGTTGTTGGCGGCCACGATCATTTCCTGGATGGCCCAGATGAGGGCGTTGGGGGCGGCCACGCCGCCCATCTCCTCGGCCATGCCCAGGCCGGAGTAGCCGGCCTCGTTGACCGTGGCCACGGTCTTCTTCAGCGATTCGGGCACGGTGATGGTGTGCTGTTCGGGCAGGAACACGACCGGGTTGCGGTCGGCGTCGGCGAAGGACTCCGCGATCGGGCCTTCCGCGAGGCGCTTGGCCTCGGCGAGCATCTCCCGCGCGGTGTCGGCATCGAGGTCGCCGTAGGCGCCTCCGTCCAGCAGTTCCCCGATCCCCAGAACTTCGAACAAGTTGAACTCGATGTCTCGTAGGTTCGCCTTGTAATGGGACACGGGAGGGCCTCCTCGGCTGAAGTTTCGACGCGGTGCTGAGATCAGAATCTGGGATCGAACCGAAGGCTGCCGTACGTTCGTTTACCTACGCAAGCGTAGGCAGACCTCTTAACCGTCCGGTCTCTCGCCAACCCGGCTCGAAATCAAAAAGTTAACCGCGCCGTTATGCACTCGAGCTGGAATTGCGTCCTTTCAACCCCTTGGCCTGCTGCGGAGTGACCGTGATCGGATTCACGGTAACCCTGCCTCGCACATGCCCCTCCCGAAGCCAACCGGTCATTCGACCAATTTCGATGCACGGTGCGGTGCCAGATCAGGGATTCGACTGCAAGGTCAGCGCCCACCGGCCGCTGCTATCGTCGGTGCGCATGGGCACCGATTCGGCGACACGACCACGCCAGCGCGCGCGGCATCTGGGTCCCGAACGCCGTCGCCCGCAGGTCCTCGACACCGCTCTGGAGATCGCGGTCGCCGACGGCATCGCGGCGGTCACCATCGCCGCGGTGGCCGACCGCATGAAGGTCACCCGCCCGGTCGTCTACGCCTGCTTCGCCGATCGGGTCGAGCTGCTCGAGGCGCTCATCCGGCGCGAGGAGGACTACCTGGTGCAGGGCGTGCTGGAGACGCTGCCCCGCCGCCGGGTGGAAGCGGACGAGGCGGTGTTCGTGGAGGGCTTCCGCGCGCTGCTGCACACCGTCTCCCGGCGCCCCGACACCTGGCGGCTGCTGTACGGCAATCCCGATCCGGCCGTGGCGGATTCGTTCGGCAAGGGCCGGCTGCTGGCGGTGGAACGCGGCACCCGGCGACTACGGCCGACCCTGGCGGCCTGGGGCACCGCCGACGCCGAACACAAGCTTCCGGCCCTGGTCGAGCTGTGGGTGTCGGCCGGTGAGGGCGCGGTCCGCACGCTGCTGACCGAGCCGGGCGACTGGAATCCCGACACTCTGGGAGAGTTCATCGGCGCGGCGGTCTACCGCGCGCTGCGTCACGCCTGACTACGATGGAAATCGACCATCGGTCAGCGGGAGGACGCCATGACGTTCTATCGGCAGGTTGGTTCGGTGCCGCCCAAGCGGCACACGCAGCATCGAGATGAGAGCGGCCGGCTCTATTACGAAGAGCTGATGGGAGAAGAGGGCTTCTCCGGCGATTCCTCGCTGCTCTATCACCGCGGACTACCCCCGGCCATCGTGGATTCGTCGGTGTGGGTGCTGCCGCAGCAGCGGCTGTTCCCGAATCATCCACTGCGCCACCGACATCTGAAGCTGCACGAACTGTTCCTGGGCGACAAGCCGGGCGACAGCGATGTGGTGACCGGGCGGCGGCTGCTGCTCGGCAATGCCGACGTGCGCATCTCCTATGTGGCGGCGTTGCGGGAGTCGATGCTGTACCGCAATGCCATCGGCGACGAGCTGGCCTATGTCGAATCCGGTTCGGGGCGAGTGGAAACCGTGTTCGGCACGCTGCCGGTGCGGCAGGGTCATCAGGTGCTGCTGCCGCGCGCCACCACCCACCGCTGGATTCCGGACGGCCCGGAACCGTTGCGCGCCTACATCATCGAGGGCTCGGGCCACATCACCCCGCCGAAACGGTATCTCTCGAAATACGGTCAGTTCCTGGAGAATTCACCCTACTGCGAGCGTGATCTGCACGGGCCGACCGAGCCGGTCCAGGTCGACGGCGAGAAGGTGGAGGTGCTGGTCAAGCACCGTCCCGCCGGTGAGATCGTGGGCACCAGCATGGTTTACGCCACCCATCCCTTCGATGTGGTGGGCTGGGACGGCTGCCTGTACCCGTTCACCTTCGACATCGCCGACTTCGAACCGATCACCGGCCGGGTGCACCAGCCGCCGCCGGTGCATCAGGCTTTCGAGGGTCAGAACTTCGTGATCTGCGATTTCGTGCCGCGCAAGGTCGACTACCACCCGCTGTCGATCCCGGTGCCCTACTACCACTCGAACGTGGACTCCGACGAGATCATGTTCTACTGCGGCGGAAACTACGAGGCGCGCAAGGGATCCGGGATCGGGCAGGGTTCGGTGTCGGTGCATCCGGGCGGGTACGCGCACGGTCCGCAGCCGGGCGCCTACGAGCGCAGCATCGGGATCGACTTCTTCGACGAACTGGCAGTCATGGTGGACACCTTCCATCCGTTGCAGCTGGGCGAGGGCGCGCTGGCGTGTGAGGACCCGCGCTACGCGTGGACCTGGTCGGGTCAGGGGCCGTCGGAATGGATCTGAATTGAGCAGCCGGGTGCGGGTCGAGGTCCCCGCGGATTCCGGTTTCGGTCTGGACCATCTGCCGTACTGCGTATTCCGCCCGGTGGGCCGGGAGCCCCGGGTGGGCGCGCGGCTGGGCGACACCGTGATCGATCTGGCGGTGGCGCTCGACGATCCGATGTTCCATCAGCCCAGCCTGAACGCCTTCATGACCCAGGGGCCGCGGTGCTGGCGCGAGATCCGGGAGCGGGTGCGGACCGCCGCCGAGGCGGAGCTGCCCGCGACCGCCGTGCACGAGGTGCGCGCGGTCCGCCTGGACCTGCCGATCGAGGTCGGCGACTACGTCGACTTCTACGCCAGCCTCGACCACGCCACCGCGCTGGGCCGCATGCTGCGCCCGGACGGTGAACCGCTGCTGCCGAATTGGCGGCATCTGCCGGTGGGGTATCACGGCCGCGCGGGCACCGTGGTGGTGTCGGGCACCGATGTCATCCGGCCGCACGGGCAGCGCCGGACCGACTCCGGCACACCGGATTTCGGTCCGAGCCGCCGCCTCGACATCGAGGCCGAACTGGGTTTCGTGGTGGGCGCGGGCTCGGTGCTCGGCACGCCGATCGGTACCGGCGAATTCGCCGACCACGTCTTCGGGGTGGCCCTGGTCAACGATTGGTCGGCACGCGATATCCAGGCGTGGGAGGGGCAGCCGCTGGGCCCGTTCCTGGGCAAGTCCTTCGCGACCAGCCTGTCGGCGTGGGTGACTCCGCTCGACGCCCTGGCCGCGGCCCGTATTCCGCTGCCGCCGCAGCATCCCGAGCCGCTGCCGTATCTGCGGGACGCGGCGGCCTGGGGTCTGGACATCACGGTCCGGGTGGCCTGGAACGGGCAGCTGGTCTCCACTCCCCCGTACCGCCGCATGTACTGGTCACCGGCGCAGATGCTGGCGCACCTGACGGCGAACGGGGCCTCCACCCGCACCGGCGACCTGTTCGCCTCCGGCACCATCTCCGGCGCGGATCGCGGCGAGCGCGGGTCGCTGATGGAGATCAGCTGGGGCGGCGCCGAGCCCCTCGAATTGAACGGCGTGCAGCGGACGTTCCTGCAGGACGGCGATGAGGTGGTGCTCACGGCAACCGCCCCGGCGGTCGGCGGCGGCCGTCTGGAGCTGGGCGAAGTCCGCGGGCGCATCGCGAAAGCCGAATGATAGCCAGTTCGCATGACCATGAGCATGGTCACTGAACCTACCGGTCGGTCGATCAGGGAAAGTACCGTTCCGAAAGTTTGGGACTTTCGGAGGGCGGCGTCGATGTTGACCACTTCTGCCCGGTTCGCCATGGCGCGCCCACGCGCCGTGCTGGTGGCCGCGCTGCTGCTGATGCTCGTGTGCGGCGGCTTCGGGGCCACCGTGAAATCGCATATGGTCGGCGGCGGATATCTGACCGGCTCGCTGGAGTCGGTGCGGGCCAACGACTTCATCACGAAGAGCTTCCCCGGCGGCAATCCGAACCTCATCGTCATGGTGAGCGGTGACGGCGGCGTCAACAGTCCGGAGGTCCGCGCGGAGGCGCAGCGCATCACCGACACGTTGAGCCACGACTCGACGGTCACCGGCGTGCAGTCCTACTGGGCCAACAGCGCGACCCGGCCCGATCTGGCCACCGCGCTGAAGAGCAAGGACGGGCAGCGCGGCCTGATCATGGCCACGGTGACCGGCACCGACACCGAGGTGCAGAACCGGGCCGCGGTCCTGTCCACCGAGCTCAATGGCGACCGCGACGGCGTGCGGGTGCGGGTGGGCGGCATGGCCGGATCGTTCGCCGATATCAATCACCAGGTCGAGAAGGATCTGCTGCTGGCCGAGTCCATCGCGGTGCCGGTGTCGGCGCTGCTGCTGGTGCTGGTGTTCGGCAGCGTGATCGCGGCCCTGCTGCCGGTGGGCGTGGGACTGTTCGCGATCGCCGCCACCCTCGGCATTCTGCGCGCCATGACCACGTTCATGGACGTGTCGATCTTCGCGCTCAATATGACCAGCGCGCTCGGTCTGGCGCTGGCCATCGACTACAGCCTGTTCATTGTCAGCCGGTACCGGGAGGAGCTGGCCAATGGCCGCGACACCCGGGCGGCGATCCTGCGGTCGGTGCAGACGGCCGGACGGACCGTGGTGTTCTCCGGCTTGACGGTCGCGCTGGCGCTGGCGGCGCTGGCGGTGTTCCCGCAGCCGTTCTTCAAGTCGTTCGCCTACGCCGGTGTCGCCGTGGTGATCGCGGCCGTGGGCGCTTCGGTGCTGCTGCTGCCGGCCGCGCTGATGCTGCTCGGCGATCGCGTGAATGCCTGGGATCTGCGGAAGCCGGTGCGCCGCTTGCTGGGTCGCGGTGAGCCCGCGCCGAAGCCGCCGGAGGAGACCTTCTGGTACAAGCTGGTCACCGGTGTCATGCGGCGGGCGCTGCCGGTCGCCGTGGTCACCGCGGCGGTGCTGCTGGCGCTCGGATCCCCGTTCCTGAAGGCGCATTTCGGCACGCCGGACGACCGGGTGATCGGCACCTTCGCCTCCAGCCGTCAGGTCGGCGACGCGCTGCGCCACGACTTCAATGCCGATATGGCTTCCAGCGCGGTGGTGGCGCTGCCCGGATTCCACGGCGACACCAAGGAGATCGGCGCGTACGCCACCCGGCTGTCGCAGGTGCCGGGCGTTCCGGCGGTGCTGTCCAGTGATGGTGTCTACGTGAACGGCGCGAAGATGGCCCCCGGCGTGCAGCAGATGGCCGGACCCGACGGCGCGTACCTGTCGGTCGGTACCCGGATCGCCCCGTACTCCGCGGAGGGCAAGCAGCAACTGGCCGAACTCCGCGCGGTCCCCGCCCCCGGTGAGGTCCTCTTCGGCGGCGCGGCCGCCCTCAATGAGGACACCATGGATTCGGTGATCACCCGACTCCCCTTGGCGGGCGCGATCATCGCGATCATCACCCTGATCCTGTTGTTCCTGTTCACCGGCAGCGTGGTCCTCCCGGTGAAGGCCCTCATCCTGAACCTGCTGTCCCTGACCGCCACCTTCGGCGCCATGATCTGGGTCTTCGAGCAGGGCCACGGCGCGAGCCTGCTCGGCTTCACCGCCACCGGCAGCATCGACCTGTTCATGCCGATCCTCATGATCTGCCTGGCCTTCGGCATGTCCATGGACTACGAGGTCTTCTTGCTCTCCCGCATCCGCGAGGAGTGGCTGGCTTCGGACCGCTCCCCCGCCGCCAACACCCGCTCGGTCGCCCTCGGCGTAGCCCGCACCGGCCGCATCTTCACCGCCGCCGCCGGCCTCATGGCCGTGGTCCTGCTGGCCGTGGCAACCTCCGAGGTAGCTCCCATGAAGCTCTTCGGCATCGGCCTGGCCCTCGCGGTCGTCGCCGACGCCACCGTCATCCGCGGCCTACTGGCCCCCGCCCTGATGCGCCTGATGTCCACGGCCAACTGGTGGTCCCCCAAACCCCTTGCCGCCCTCCATGAACGGATCGGCCTCGAGGAGGAGTCGAGCACACCGGCAACGAGCGCACGGATCCCCGTGCCGGCCGGTGTGACGGCCGCCCGCGACTGACGGACGCCGAGACGGCCCGGGTTCGCGGGCCGTCCTCCCGCTCGATGCGGGCCCGGATCGCCTGCACCGTCAGCTCATTCACTCCGGAGCGCGCCGACCGCTCCGGCACACCGATCGCGGCGGCGAGCACCAGAATCAAGCCGCCGCCGACGACCAGCCCCACCGCGAAGAACTCCCATGCCATCGTCATGACCGCTCCAATCAAAACCGCGGCGTAGCGGGCACGAACTGCCCCGCCTCGACCAGCCGGGTCCGCGCCTGCGCCTTCCGAGGGCAGGCTGTTATCGGACACTCCCGATGCGCTTGCATGTCCCGATGCGCCAGCTCGACCGTCATGGCCGGACACAGACCGTGATCGATGGGCGGAATGTCGCACATGTCTTCTTCCTCTCGAATCGACTGAATTTGATTGCACTGAAACAGCTTTGAGCGCGCGAAGCGTCCTTCTGATTGTCACCGCCGAGCTATCCTCGTAGAAGTTTTCGAGTGATGTGCGACACACATCAGAAGCTTCCGAGTTGGAAGGGTTGCATCAAGACAAGGGAAGGCAGCTACCTGATGAAGAGCCCGACTCTGCCTGCGAGATTGCTGGGTGCGACGCTCGAAAAGCTCCGTGAGGGAGTGGGATACACCCGCGAAGCGGCGGCCCGCGATCTCGATATGTCACAGCAGACGCTGTGGCGGATCGAACGAGCACAATGGGACCGCCCACCCAAGACGCTCACGATCATGGGGTTGTGCCGCCTGTACAACGCGGAGGAATCAACACAAGCAACGTTGATCCAGTTGCTGGAACAGTCGCGCGAATCAGGTTGGTGGAGGAAGTTCGGGAATGTGATGGCTCCGGGTTTCTCGATCTTCATCGCCCAAGAGGACGCCGCCCGAAGGATGTTCAGCTACCAGCCCGCGCTATTGCCCGGCCTCCTGCAGACCCGCGGTTACCGTCGCGCCCTGGCGCTGACGATCGACCCGGCCACACCCGACGACTACATCAACCAGAGCATCGAACTGGCTGCCCGACGACAACGACGGCTGACCACAACGACGACAGATCGATTCGAAGTGAATGTCGTACTCGCAGAGACGGTCCTCCGCCAACGCGTTGGCAGCGCGAAAGTCATGACCGACCAGCTCGGGCGGCTCATCGAATCATCCGAACTGCCAACGGTATCCATCCGGGTGCTTCCTACCGGCGTACCGCACATCGGACTTGTGACCAGCGCCTTCGTAATCCTGGAGTGCCCGGAGTCGAGTCTGGACTGGGTACCCGACGAGCCCCCGCTGGTCTATTTGGAGCACTTCACAGGAGCCCTCTACTTGGGAGAGCATGAAGAGGTCCAACGTTACCGCCACGCCTACAAAGCCATAGCCGAAGCATCGCTCACCACCGCAGCGACTCGTGACCTGATCGCAAGCATCACAAAGGATTTGCAGTGACCCCAGACCTATCCGATGTCCACTGGTTCAAGTCCTCCAAGAGCCCCTCACAAGACGCGTGCGTCGAAATCGCATGGCTCGAACCCACACACGTGGGAGTGCGCGACTCCAAACACCCCGACGGCCCGGCGCTGGTGTTCGACGGCCCGCAGTGGGACCGCTTCACCGACGCCGTCCGCGCAGGGACATTCGACCGCTGAGCCCCCCGAATGCCAGGCCGCCTACCGGGCACCGGAGCTGGCGTACTTTGATGGTGAAGTCTGCCACCGGGATGCGGTTGGTGCGATCGGTTGCGATGCCCGCCCAGTAAGGGGATTTCATCAGCGGGAGTGCGGTCTCGGACAGGAGACGAAATACGCAGCAGGTTCAGCCATCCTCCCAGCACCCCGACAGCTGGGCACGGAGCCCCAGCACGCTCATGTAGGTGTCGCGGTGCGGTTGTCCGGCCGTGCCCATATGGCTGACCGCCCATAAGCATCCTTGTAGGGCACCGGAACGCGGGGGGCATATCGGTGTGACACATCGCGGAAGCACACTACAGATACATACGTGGAGTATGCTGTCAGGCATGACACGAACGATGATCGACCTTGACGACGACCTGTTGGCCAAGGCCGCCAAGGAGTTGGGCACCACCACGAAGAAGGACACCGTTCACGCCGCGCTGCGCGTGGCGCTGCGCCAGAGCGCGGCGCGGAACCTGCGCGCCATGATGGCCGCAGATCCGGACGGCCTAGCGCACGAAGCGACCGTTAACGCGATGTGGGAGGACCGCGACCAGGCCCACACCGCATGACCGCGCGGTACCTGCTGGACAAGTCCGCCGGATTCCGGATGCACGTCGAGGTGGTGGACGCGCGAGTCGGGCCGCTCATGGAACGCGGACTACTCGCCACCTGCGGGATAGCCGACCTCGAGGCCGGGGTATCGGCGAGATCCCAAGACCACCACCAGGCCCTCGGCGATGCCCGCCGCTACGCCCTGCAATACCTGACCACCCCGGATGAAGCGTGGGAACGCGCCTGGCAGGTCCAAGAGCAGCTGTGTGGCCGCAGCCTGCACCGCAGCGTCAAGATTCCCGATCTCATCATTGCCGCCGTCGCCGAACACCACGGCCTCACGGTGCTGCACTATGACCACGATTTCGACAGAATCGCCGAGATCACCGGCCAGCCCGTCGAATGGGTCGTGCCACCAGGCACCGCGGGTTGACACCAGAAACACGTGAGGGAGGGAAACCTATGCCAGACAACGATATCGAGGAATCGGGCACGGCCGAGAAGTTCACCGTGCCTATCGGGACCGGTGTAGGGAAGTTCCAGACAACCCGGCTCCCGCGTCCCGAATGGGTACCGGGAGTGCCCTCCAGCGTCCCGCCGAAGGCCCGATTCCGCTTGGCGGCACCGGGTTTTCGCCGGTGCCCGTGCCTGTGATCCGGCCGTGACCGATATCGTTCCGGCCGCGCCGCGCACCTTGGCAGATCCCACGTTGCTGGATCGGCCGGCCCTGCTGGGCACGGCGGCCGCCGAGTACGTCCGCATGATCCAGAACACCGAGCAGGCAAACGCCGCCGACTGGCGCGTGTGGCTGCGATTCCTCAACGATCTGAATTCGAGCCTGGCCGAGGAAGATCCGCACGGGAGGCCAATTCCGCTGCGCAGTGGCCAGTTCGATGAGAAGGTCGGCGGCCTCACCAGAGTCGTCCCGCCACAGTGATCGGAGGGAACGCGCCTAGCTCCCGCAACCCGCGCGGCTAGCGGACGGCGACGCGCCCCGCGTCGACCACCGCGACGAAGTTGTCCAGGTCCGCGATCAGGGTGTCGACGGATTCGGGGGCGCCGCCGTCGTCGTGGTGGTGGAGCCAGTCGGTGACGAGTTCGAACATGCCGCCGATGGTGGCCAGGGCCAGGGGCAGTAGGCGGGGTTCCTCGTGTGGGTCGGCTTGTAGCCATTGGTGTTTCAGGAAATCGGCGGACCAGCGGCGGTTGGCGCGGCGCATGGCTTCGACGGTGGGTGAGAATCCGCCCGCTTCGCCGAAGGTGACCTTGGCCAGGCGGGGATCGTCGGCGATGACGTGGGCGAAGGCGACGAGGACGGCGGCGCGGCGGGTGGGCCAGTCGTCGGCGGCGGTCTCGACGGCCACCTCGGCGACGCGTTGCTGGATGCCGGTGGTGATCTGTTCCAGCAGGGCGGTGTAGCACGCCTCCTTGCTGTCGAAGTGGTCGTAGAAGCCCTTGGTTCCGACGAAGGCGTGCTGGCAGATCTGTTCGATGGAGGTGCCCGAATAGCTTTGCCGGGCAAAGAGTTCGGTGGCGGCGGTGAGGAGCTGACGGCGGCGCTGGGCGCTGCGCTCGCCGGCGTCGAGGCCGCGGATGCGACGCCGGACGGGGGGCGCGCCGGTCGACGCGGCAGATTTGCTGCGGGACATACCTAAACGATAGCCAAGCACATTTCAGAAAGACATCTTGTTGGTAACTCGACTGCTCGCGGCCCTGCCACCGGACGGAGTGCATCCGGAAACCACTGCCGCGCATCCCTTTCCGGCTAATCAGAATCCGTTCTACTGAGCGCCGGGCGGATTCGAGTCGACCGCGCCGGGGACCCGCACCGATGCTGCCGATCCGGTCGGCTGCCGCATCGAGGATGTGGTCACCATGCTGGGCGGTCTGGACGCACTCGCCACCCAGACCGAGATCGGGTTGAACGCCCTCTTCGGCGCGCTGGGCCGGCCGATCGGACCGCGCGAGAACTGAGCGCCGGGACACGCGCTCAGAGCAGACCGGATCGTATATTCCACGGTCCCGGGGTTGCGGTACCCCGGGGCCGGGTATGGTCGGCTCGGAAGAAGTTTGCCAACGGGGGCTCGCACCAGCGGGCTGAGAGGACGGCTAATGGGCCGTCGACCGTATGAACCTGACCGGGTAATGCCGGCGTAGGGAGGATGTGCCATGTCATCGAGTCGTGTCTCCAGCTCGGCCGCCCCGGTCGACACCGTGACCACCGGCCCCATCGAGGGCAGCGTCAAGCACTACGAACAGGTCGAGGTCGACGGCGCCACACTGCGGGTTCCGGTGCGGCGCATCAACCTGACCACCGGCGAGCACTTCGACGTGTACGACACCTCCGGTCCGTACACCGACGACACCGCCACCATCGATCTCGAGGCGGGTCTGCCAAAGCTGCGCGACGAGTGGGCCAAGCCGCAGGTCGACGGCCCGCCGACCCAGCTGAACTGGGCGCGCCAGGGCATCGTCACCAGCGAGATGCACTACATCGCGGCCCGCGAAGGCGTTTCGCCCGAGCTGGTGCGCGACGAGGTGGCCGCCGGTCGCGCGGTGATCCCCGCCAACCACAAGCACCCCGAGTCCGAGCCGATGATCATCGGCAAGAAGTTCGCGGTGAAGATCAACGCGAACATCGGCAACTCGGCCGTGAGCTCCTCCATCGCCGAGGAGGTCGAGAAGATGGTGTGGGCCAGCCGCTGGGGCGCCGACACCATCATGGACCTGTCCACCGGCAAGAACATTCACGAGACCCGCGAGTGGATCCTGCGCAACTCCCCGGTCCCGATCGGCACCGTGCCGATCTACCAGGCGCTGGAGAAGGTGAACGGCGATCCCACCAAGCTGACGTGGGAGATCTACCGCGACACCGTGATCGAGCAGGCCGAGCAGGGCGTCGACTACATGACGGTGCACGCGGGCGTGCTGCTGCGCTACGTGCCGCTGGCCGCCAAGCGCGTCACCGGCATCGTGTCCCGCGGCGGGTCGATCATGGCCGCATGGTGTCTGGCGCATCACCAGGAATCGTTCCTGTACACCAACTTCCGCGAGCTCTGCGAGATCCTGGCGATGTACGACATCACCTTCTCCCTGGGTGACGGTCTGCGTCCGGGCTCCATCGCGGACGCCAATGACGAGGCCCAGTTCGCGGAGCTGCGCACCCTGGGTGAGCTCACCAAGATCGCGAAATCCTATGGCGTGCAGGTGATGATCGAGGGCCCCGGCCACGTGCCGATGCACAAGATCGTGGAGAACGTGCGGCTGGAGGAGGAGCTCTGCGAGGAGGCTCCGTTCTACACCCTCGGCCCGCTGGCCACCGATATCGCGCCCGCCTACGACCACATCACCTCGGCCATCGGCGCGGCCATCATCGCCCAGGCCGGTACCGCGATGCTGTGCTACGTGACGCCCAAGGAGCACCTGGGTCTGCCGAACCGGGACGACGTGAAGGTCGGCGTGATCACCTACAAGATCGCCGCCCACTCCGCCGACCTGGCCAAGCAGCACCCGCGGGCCCAGGACCGCGACAACGCGCTGTCCAAGGCGCGCTTCGAGTTCCGCTGGACCGACCAGTTCAACCTCTCGCTGGACCCCGACACCGCGCGGGAGTACCACGACGAGACCATGCCGGCCGAGCCCGCCAAGACCGCCCACTTCTGCTCCATGTGCGGTCCGAAGTTCTGCTCGATGCGCATCTCGCAGGACGTGCGCGACTACGCCGAGAAGCACGGCCTCACCGACGTGAACGCCATCGAGGCCGGAATGGCCGAGAAGTCCGCCGAATTCGCCGACGCGGGCAACAAGGTGTACCTGCCGGTCGTGTAGTAACGATCGAATTCGGATCGGGGCGGGTGGCTTGCGG
>NZ_JBHWHH010000057.1:0-39774 GCF_042732555.1 Nocardia sp. NPDC059764 | reverse complement strand
GAATGACCTCGACGTTCACCAAGGCGTTGAACGAGTCGCAGCTGGCCCACGACTGGTTCTGCCCGTACTGCATGGGCCCGTACTTCCAGTAGGTGAAGGGGACGGGCCAGGCGACACAGGTGAGCTTCACCTGATGCCAGGTCGGCAACTCGCAATTGGACATTCCGCCGGTATTGAAGATGTTGTACAGGTGGCAATTCGCCTGCCACACGGGCACATCGTCGGCCTGGGCCGTTCCACCACCGGCGAGCACCATGCCCGCGGCTGCGGTGGTGACGACGGCACTGGCGGCAAGCCGCTTCGCAGACAGCATTCCGACCTCCTGAATTGGTGTTGTCCTCCAGCAAATCGCATTCGGACGCTACTTGTTACGGAAAACGAAACAATTGATTATTTCGGAGGATCGTCCTTTATTCGGAATTGCACTGTTCGGTCAGGGAATCGGGGGCGGGCGGTCCGGGACCAGAAGGGTCGCAAGGGCAGTGCCGATGGGGATCGCGTTGTTCGTGTCGGCGTTCGCGGTGGCGCCCAAGGTGACGTAGACGACGACGGTAGTGGCGGTCCTGGTGTCGTAGAACGCGACTCCGTTGTAGCCGCCGTAGGACGGGTTCATGAACAGCCAGTCGCCCATGTGCGGGACACCGAACGCAAAGTACTTCTGCGCGGTGAGGGGGCCGAGTCCGGCGGTCGAGGGAGCCATCATCTGCTGAAACCAGCCCTCGGGGAGCAGCTCGCCCTTGCCCAGGGCACGGACCCAGCGGCCGACGTCGGTGACGGTGGAGTTCATATTGCCGCTGTGCAGGAATGCGGTCGGATTCCAGAAGGTGGCGTCCTCGAAGATCTTTCGCTCATCGGTGTAGCCGTGCAGGATCGGCTCGTCCAGCTGGGCGGTGAGCATGACCTTGCTCTTCTTCATGTCGAGCGGGACCAGTACGTAGTCGGATATCAGCTCGCCCAAGGGTTTTCCCGACGCCTTCTGGAGAACTTCGCCGAGCACGACCAGATCGCTGTGGGCGTAGGCAAAACTCGCGCCCGGGTCGAACAGCGGTGGGCGGGCATTGGCCAGGTCGAACAACTCTTGGGCATTCCAGGGCCGAAGAAGACGGGCTGAGCAGCGTTCATCAGAATCTACGCCGGTAGCCGAACCATAGCCACGACCGCCGATCCATAACCCGCGCGTCCCGGTCGCGGGCCCGAATCACGGCCCCGAAAACCCGGGGCATGCGGCCCGTCGCCGATCGGTGAACAGTGCTATTCGCAAATGATCATCCCGCTCTAATCAGCGTTGCCGAATCGAGAAACCCCGCATCATGCGTACCTCAGTCCGCACCCTCGCCGCGGCCGGAATCACCGCCACGGCCTCCGCCCTGACCGCGCTCTCCGCCGGACCGGCCGCCCACGCCGACGTCACCGGCACGGGAATGACCGTGCAGGGCAGCAACTTCCAGGTCGGCCAGACCTACAATGTCGTGGTCCCGGTCTCCGACTGCACAGGCGGTGATCTCTCCGACACTGCCAACGGCGTCACCGTCCGCTCCAGCTGGAACGGCAAGTCGAGCATCGCGGGCCAACCCTGCATGGGCACCACCTCCACCTGGACCTTCCAGTGGACCCCGCTGACCCCCGGCACCCACGTTCTCGGCTTCGGCTACGGCAACGGCGATACGACCCTCCCGCCGTACACCAACATGGGCTCCGCCACCGTCCAGGTCAGCGGCACCGGCAGCACCGACCCGAAGGCCTGCGGCGCCTCCTCCTCGCCCTGCACCACGGTCCACGGCACCCCCGAGGTCGGCTGCGCCCTGACCGTGACCATGTCCGGTATTCCAGCCTCCCTGATCACCTCGTCGGGCTCGGGCGTCCTGCAAACCCTCAGCTCGGGCGTCCCGACCCGCAACGCCTGGTTCGACGACAACAACACGGCCACCGGCACCACGACAATCAACGGCAGTTCCGTCGCCATGAAGTGGACCCCCACCACCACCGGCTACCACCACCTGAGCGGCCAGTACGACACCGGCGCCCTGGCCGGCTTCCCCGACGGCATCGTCCTGCCCGGCTACGCGGGCGACATCTGGCTCCAGGTAGCAGCCGCTGGAACCCAGCCCTGCGCCTGATTCAGCCCACCCGCCCCGTGCGGGTCCGGCCGAGATTCTGCCCATCGAGTAGCGAGCGGGCGCTGGTACTGCGTTCGCAGTACACCGGACTGCCGTCACCGGGACGATGCCGACTACAAAGGCGTCGAACCAGCATGGCTACATGGCGAAATTCCTGTACCGGGTCGGCCGGTTCGCGTTCGAGAAGCGGCGGCTCGTCGTGCTGCTGTGGGTGGGGCTGATGGCTGCGCTGGTGGTGGGAGCCGCCAGCGCGCCGCCCGCGCCACCGGATACGTTCTCGATTCCGGGGACCGAGTCCCAGCAGGCGTTCGATCTGCTGGAGCAACGGTTCCCGGGCACCAAATCCGATGGGGCGCAGGCGCGGATCGTGTTCGTCGCGCCCGAGGGGCAGCAGATCGGTTCCGACGCCAACAAGGCGGTGGTGGAGCGGATCGTCGCCGATGTCTCGGGCGGCGCGCAGGTGAACGGCGTGCTCGACCCGTTCCAGACGGGCGCGGTCAGCAAGAGCGGCACCACCGCGTACGCGACCGTGAGCTACGGCGCCACCGGTGACAACCTCACCGATGCGACGAAGGCCGCGCTGACCGACGCGATGGACACCGGTGAGGCCGCCGGGTTCACCGTGGAGATCGGCGGGTCCGCGCTCCAGGCGAAGCCGGAGATGGCCGGGGCGACCGAGGCCATCGGCATCGCCATCGCGGCCGTCGTGCTGATGATCACGTTCGGCGCGTTCGCGGCGGCGGGCTTGCCGCTGATCACCGCGCTGGTCGGGATCGGCGTCGGGATCGCCGCGATCGTGGCGATCGGGATGTCCACCACCACAACAACTCTGGCGATGATGCTCGGGCTAGCGGTCGGCATCGACTACGCGCTGTTCATCGTGTCCCGCTACCGCACCGAACGCGCCGCGGGTTACAGCGCGGCGGAGGCCGCGGGACGGGCTGTCGGAACCGCCGGATCCGCGGTGGTTTTCGCCGGGCTCACCGTGGTGATCGCGCTCGCCGGACTGGCCGTGGTCGGGATTCCGGCCCTCACCACGATGGGATTGGCCGCCGCGGGCACCGTCGCCGTCGCCGTGACCATCGCGTTGACGCTGCTGCCCGCACTGCTGGGCTTCTTCCAGAACGCGGTGCTGCCCAAGGCTTTCCGCAAGCAACAGCAGGATCGCGACAGTCTGCCCGCCGAGTCGATGCAGGAGGACGAGCCCGGGATGGGCACGCGCTGGGCACGATTCGTCGTCCGCCGTCCGGTGGCCGTGCTGTTGATCGGGCTGGTCGGCATGGGCGCGCTCGCACTGCCGATGACGAGCCTCGAACTCGGTATGCCGGGTGAGGAAGCGCAGCCGACGTCCACGACGCAGCGCCGCGCCTACGACGCCCTCGCCGAGGGCTTCGGGCCCGGCTTCAACGGGCCGCTCACCGTCGCCCTGGATGTCAAGGGCGTCAGCGATCCGCGGGCCGCGGTGGAACGGGCGACCAGCGCGCTGGTCGCGACCAAGGGTGTCGTGTCGGTGTCGCCCGCGATCTTCAATCAGGCCGGTGACGCGGCCATGATCACCGTGGTGCCCGCCACCGGTCCCTCGACCACCGCGACCAAGGACCTCGTGCACACCCTGCGCGGTGAGGCCGGCGGTCTGCGGGCGGCGACCGGTGCGACCATGCTCGTCACGGGCGCGACCGCGATGAATATCGATGTCTCGCAGAAGATGTCGGACGCACTGCTCCCCTATCTCGCCGTGGTGGTCGGGCTCGCGATCCTGCTGCTGATGGTCGTGTTCCGTTCGATCGCCGTGCCGATCAAGGCGGCCCTTGGCTTCCTGTTGTCGGTGGGCGCGGCCTTCGGTGTGATCGTCGCGGTCTTCCAGTGGGGTTGGCTGGCCGGCCTGATCGGCGTGCACCAGACCGGTCCGGTGATGAGCATGATGCCGATCTTCCTGATCGGCGTGGTGTTCGGGCTCGCCATGGATTACGAGGTCTTCCTGGTCACCCGGATGCGGGAGGCCTTCGCGCACGGCGAGAGCGCCCGCGAGGCCATCGTCACCGGATTCCGGCACAGCGGCCGGGTGGTGGTGGCCGCGGCCGCCATCATGATCGCGGTGTTCGCCGGATTCATCGGCGGCGGGGAACCGATGATCAAGATGATGGGCCTCGGGCTCGCCGCGGCGGTGTTCTTCGACGCCTTCATCGTCCGCATGACGCTGGTCCCGGCGGTGCTCGCGCTGCTCGGCGACAAGGCGTGGTGGCTGCCGGGGTGGCTGGCCAAGATCCTGCCGAACGTGGACGTGGAGGGCGAGAGCCTGAACCGTCCGGTGGCCGCCGAACCGGAGCGGGAGCTCGAATCCGCGCGCGCCTGAGCCGCGGGCCGGATCTGCGACAGGTACCGGTAGGCCGTCCCGAGCGGGCGGCCTACCGGTCGGTTCGGGACCTGCCGATTACTGTTCTCGACGACGAGAAGGAGTGCCGATGACCACCGAATGGTCGCAGTGGCCGCGCCGGCACAGCCGGGCGGTCGATGTGGTGGTGGCCATCCTGCTGTGCGCGCTGGCCACCTACGCGAGCCGGTTCATCGACACCGCGAACGGGCAGGGTCCGGTGGCGGTCCGGCCGGTTTCGCCCGGGGTGTTCGCACTGTCGGCGGCGGCCTCGATCGCCTTGCTGTGGCGCCGGGCGTATCCGCGCGCGGTCTTGGCGATCACGACGGCCTGCGGTATCGGGATCGGCGCCTTGGGTTTCGAGGTGTCGGTGTTCACCGCGGGTGCGGCGTTCGTCGCCATGTATTCGCTGGGCCTGTGGTATCCCGATGCCCGCACGGCCAAGCTCGCGCCGGTGATCGCGGGCGCCGCGCTGCTGCTCACTTCACTGGTGCACGACTTCAGTCCGCTGCTGACCGGCGGACGCATCACGCTGGTCGCCGGTGACCTGCTGGCCGGTGCGTTCGCCGAGGCCGGGCGCAATCGGCGCAACTATCTGGCGGCGCTGCACGCGCGCGCCGAGCTGGCCGAACGGACGCGGGAGGAGGAGGCGCGGCAGCGGGTCGGCGAGGAGCGGGTCCGGATCGCGCGGGAGTTGCACGACATCGTCGCCCACCACATGGCGTTGGCGCACGCGCAAGCCTCCACTGCCGCATACCTGTTGCGCAGCCAGCCCGATCAGGCACAGGAGATGCTCGACGAGCTGGCCGGCACCACCTCTGCGGCGCTGCGCGAACTCAAGGCCACGGTGGGCCTGCTGCGGGAGGACGATTCCGATGCCCCGCTCGAACCGACGCCCGGCCTGGCTCAGCTGTCGGAACTGCTCACGTCTTTCGAGCGAACCGGTTTGACGTTGTCGTTGTCGATCACCGGTGTGCCACGCCCGCTCTCACCGGGCGCGGACTTGACGGCGTACCGGATCATCCAGGAGGCGCTCACCAATGTCACCAAGCACGCGAGCACCGCGACCGCGACCGTGCGCCTGGTCTACTCGCGCCTGCTGCTGACCATCAGCGTCAGCGACGACGGCGGTGACGCGCCCGAAACTGTTCGCGGTGAACAGGATTCGGCCGATCGGGAATCGCACGGCTATGGCCTGATCGGCATGAACGAGCGCGCCGTCTCGGTCGGCGGCCACCTGCGCGCCGGCCGCAAGCCCGGCGGCGGTTTCGAAGTCACCACCGAACTGCCCCTCGAACCACCGAAAACTCCCGACGACGAGGACAAGACGCCATGACCATCCGGGTACTGCTCGCCGACGATCAAGCCCTGCTGGCCGGCACCTTCCGCCTGCTGATCGATTCGGCCGAGGACATGGAGGTGGTCGGCATCGCCGGAAACGGCGGGGAGGCCGTCGAACTCGCTCGAGCCACCACCCCCGACGTGGTCGTGATGGACATCCGCATGCCCGGCACCGACGGCCTCACCGCCACCCAGGAGATCTGCGCCGACCCCGCCTTGCGCGACACCCGCGTCATGATCCTCACCACCTTCGAACTCGACGAGTACGTGGCGCAAGCCCTCCGCGCCGGAGCCAGCGGCTTCCTCGGCAAGGACGTCGGCCCCGAAGAACTCCTCCGCTCCATCCGCGCGGTAGCCGCCGGCGACGCCCTCCTCTCCCCCACCGCGACCCGCGCCTTGATCGCCCGCTACCTCTCCCGCCCCGAAAGCCGCATCACCGCAGCCGATTCCCTCGACGTCCTCACCGCCCGCGAACGCGAGGTCGTCGCCATGGTCGCCGAAGGCCTCTCCAACGAGGAAATCGCCGAAAAAGTGTACGTCAGCCCCCTCACCGTCCGCACCCACGTCCAACGCGCCATGTCGAAACTCGGCGTCCAGAACCGAGCCCAACTCGTAGTCCTCGCCTTCCAATCCGGCCTGGTCCGCGTCGAACCACCCCGCCCCTGACCGATCACGCGGATTTTGCGGTTAGGTTCGAGTGGTGACTCGGATCGACAGTCACGTCGAAGGACCGTGGGGGAATCGCTTGATGGACACGACAGAAGCTCGCATCGAAGATGCGGGCAATATCCTGGTCACGCCTGCCGGGTTGCAGGACAACGACTTGCTGAGGGACTTCTTCGGGCGCACGATCACGCCGGAGGACCTGGTTTCCGGATCACCTGATCTCGTGCAGAAGAGTGTCTACCTGTGTGGTGATGTGTCAGCGATCAGCGACCGGCAGCTGCGGGACGCTGCCCGGGTGTTCGTGGTCCGGGAGTTGGCGGACGGTTACCGCGGGGACGTCTACGGATCGCGGACTCTCATCGACCTCGGCCGGATTCCTGTGCGCGTTCACGGAGTCGGCGTGTACTACCGTCGCTTCTTCGACCTCGACGACGACTACTTCGGGCGGATCCGCGCGGAGCACGCGTTTCAATCCCTGACCGAGTCCACCAAACCCGGGACCGCTCATCGCAGCGGCATCTACTTGACGCCTGTCACCCGCAGCGGTGACGAACTACGGTTCCACCTGCTCCGCTGCTCCACGAACCTCTCGGGGCCGACCGAGAACTTCCGGGCTACCGACACCAGCATTGTCGAGTCCCTGAATCGCGAGGCCGCCAGCATCTTGCGGGGCCAGGCACCGCTGAACCACGTGCTCGCCCAGATCTACCACAACACTTACGCCACGGCGGAGCGGAAGCAGTCCAAGGCCAAGATCTCGGCGCACGCCGACAAGACCAAGGACATGCCCGTCAACGGGATCATGGCCTTCTGCACCTTCTACGACGGGCTCGACAAGCTGCGACCCTTGGCTGAAGACCCCTTCGACCATGGCGTGAAGAATGCCAGCGGGCTGACCAGTCTTCGCTTCCGCCTCAAGGATTCGGTCGAAGTGCGCGACGACCTTCCCGCGCAGTTCGACCTGACGCTCCACCCGGGGTCCGTCTTCTTCATGCCGCTGTCCACCAACCGCCTGTACACCCACGAGATCCGGCCCTCGGCATTGGACGCCGAATTGCTGCCGACCCGCCTGGGCTACGTGGTGCGCTGCTCGAACACCGAAGCCGTTCACAAGAACGGCCGGACCTTCCTCGACAGGGCTGGAGACTTGGTGCAGCTCGAGCCACCCACACAGGAGGGCATGGACGAACTGCGGAGGCTGTACGCCGAGGAGAACAGGACCTCGTCCTTCATCGACTACGGCGACCGATTCCTCTTCAGCATGAACACCGGAGACTACGTTGCCCCTCGCCCCTAGGATCCCCGACGAAATCCTCTCGTACACTTTGCCGTTCGAGGAGGACCTTTTCGCGCAGCTCTCCACGTCAGCCCTGTTCGAAGACGTCGGAAAGGGTCGGCGAGGCGCCACACTCACCAAGGCCGATGATGCCGACCGTGTGCCGCTGGTCCGCACCACCACTCGCTACGCCAACCCGACGCAGCACTTCCGGCCGGTGCACGACCGCCTGGCACAACAGATCCAGACCCGAGCCGGAATCTCGAAACCGTTCAACAACGCCCTCATCGAGACCTACACGAACGCATACGCCAAGATGGGCAGCCATTCCGACCAAGCCCTCGACCTGGCCGACGAGTCGTTCATCGCGCTCTTCTCCGCCTACCGACACCCCGAACCGATCCCGCCGAGAAAGCTGATCTTCGAACGAAAGGGGTCCACCGAGAAGTTCGAGATACCTCTCGCCAACCACAGTGTCGTCATCTTCTCGGTCACCTCGAACCGGGAACTCAAGCACAAGATAGTGCTGGACACCCCCGCCCAGGCGGCCGAGAACGAATGGCTGGGCGTGACATTCCGAACATCGAAGACCTTCATCCACTTTCGCGGAGGCCACCCATACCTCCCACCGGGCACACGCCTCACATCAGCTGACGAAGATCAGCAGCGCGAGTTCTTCCAACTACGCCGCCGCGAGAACAACGAAGCCGACTTCGTCTACCCCACGCTGACATACACCGTCAGCGACAGCGACCTGTCCCCACCTGTCTGACCTCGTGTGCTTCTCGCCAGTCGGAGGGATCTGTCGAGCCACAAATGACGGTCAGAAATGCGGGAGCATTTCAGGCTGTGCGAGCCGCTTGATGGTTTCCGCGGGGCTGGTGTCGCTGCGACCGAAAACCGCATCGAAGTAGGCCAGTAGGTAGGAGCGTTGAAGACCGACCGAGCGGGTTGCGTCGATCGAGCCGATCGCGACGTTCTTCACTTCATCGTTCACAAGGCCCGCCGTGGCCAGCCGGGCCACGATCACCTGTTCATCGGTGAAGGACATGTGCCGGGTGCCCGCGATGCGCAGGGGCAGTTTCAAACCGGTGTTGGTAGCCCAATACGGTTCCCAGCCCGGGTGCCCGAACCAGGGCGACGTGTCGCTGGCGAGCATCAGTAGCGGCCGTTCGAGGCCGTCGGTGGAAACGGAGCCCAGGATCGGGCCGTCGAGATTGACGCCCGCGGAGATCCTCGAATCGTCGTGCATGGTTTGAGCGGTCGTCGACCCGCCGAGAGAATGGCCGAACATGCCGACCTTTGTCAGGTCCAAGTCGTCGGCGAGGTGTTGCGGCAGTGCAGGACCCGCATCGGTGGAGAGCCCGGCCGCGGCAGAGAGTTGATCGAGAACGAATCGTGCATCGGCGACGCGGATTGGAACCAACATGTCGGACAGGACGTTCAATGCCGAATCCAGCGGCACTGCACTGCGTTCGGTACGCCCATCAGGAAATTGAACCGCGAACGCTTCGTGGGTGTGGTTGATCGCGATCACCACGTAGCCGTGGCTGGCGAGATCCTCGGCCTGAGCGGTGCTCAGCCCGGTCGTGTCGTCCAGCCCCGGTGAGTACAGCAGGATCGGAAACTTCCCGCCGCCGGCCCGTGCCTGCGCTTCGCTACGACTATGACTGGGCGCGAGCGCCCAACTGTCGGAGGCGACACCAGCCTGGGCGAGGCCGAAGCGCTGTTCTTCCAGGCTGCCCGGCGGCATCCACGATGCCATGGGTGCGGGATCGGCATCGTCAGCCGGATACCAGATCTGCACCATCAGTTCGCGTCGGCGGCTGGGGTCCCATGGATCAGCACGATTGGCGTCGATGAGATGCCATTCGGCCACGCCAACCGCATCAGGACCGGTCGGAGCGGGCAGATTGATGGTCACAGCTGTATCCGGCGGTATGCCGGGGCTCGCCTCTGCGAGACCGGCGACAGCAGTGGCCGCCATCGATACTGCGGCTACGGCAATGACATGCCGACGTAATCCCCTGCGTTCCACGACAATTCCCCCGAGTCGGTGTGCTACTCGATGGGCCACCATACAAGATCGACAAGGGGCATGGGCGACACCTCAGCGGGTTGATCTTCCACTTCCTGTGCCGGGGGACTCGGTCAGCCCTGGACTCGTCGGCGAATCGTTGCCTGATTCCGGACCGAACAGACGCATCGACGCTGCCCCTGCCAGCAACGACAGCGCCCCGACGTAGAGCAGCCGGACTCCCACCACGAAGGGCTGAAATGCCAAGGGCATCAGTGGAAGAAGCGACAAGCTCAATGCGGCGACCAGTCCGGCCGCCAGCCAGAAACGCCTCGGTGCGCGGTGGGTGGCCGGTGGGTCACCGTGCCAGGCTCGCAGCAATCCACGCCGACCGATGTAGTAGAACAACCCGACCACGAGTACCCCACCAAGCAGTGTCGATGTCTGCTGCAGCAAGTACCACCAGGGCCTACCGAGCAGGCCTGGCTGCAACAGCACGGGGAATCGGGCTACGCCCCAGCCGTGCCCACCAGCTGGATCATGTGTGAACCCGTCCCAGAAGATATGAGTGATTGCGCCGATCAGGATCGAGTAGCCCGTGACATACCACCGATATCGCACGGTGCTGAGCACGCCATAGGCGGGTAGATCGAACGCTCCGAGCCGTGGCAGATGTGCGGCAATATCCGCGGCACCCCAACGAATCACCACCGTCGCGATGATTCCCATCGGCAGACACCACCACAGCAGCGCGAGAAGTGTGTGCGTCTCCGGCATCGAAAAGAACCCTGCCACCGGATACGAGGCATCCGGCACCGCCGCACCGACCACCAATGCGACACCATCCAGATGGCGAGGCCACCGGAGCTTCAACGGGATCACTGCCAACGCATGCGACGGAAAGGTAAGCGGCACGGCCAAGTCTATCCACTGCTGTCTCAACCGGTTCTGAGGCTCGAATCCAGGTGTCGGTATCGCGATTCACGCGTGGCCGACTCAGCTCCGCCTGTAACGGGTGACCCCTGCCCGCCGACTGATCGATGAAGGCTCCAGCGCGGTAGGGGGCGGACATGCCTGACGTATCCGGCTCGTTGGCGCGGTCGGCGTGGGAACTGTGGTCAAGCGTCGTGCGACCAATCGCCGGCGCTACCGCAGCAATAGTGCTGATCATTGTGGGCCTCGTGTTGTTTCCCGACGATCCCTCACCCGAGCCGATCGGGAGTCGCATGGTGTTCCCGGTTCTGGTCGAACCCCTGCCGCAGGTATCCCCACCGACCACGGTTCCCGGCAGCGGGTCTGCCACACCGCCGAAATAACCCCGGCTACTCCCTCCGGGAGGGCTGCGTATTCATCGGACAGTTCCGCGACCGCGCGGCGCAGCTCGGCCAGCTGCGCCAGCAGGTCTCCGCGCTTACCTTCGAGCTCGATCGGATCTGCCACCATGCGCCTCAGTCTGCCCCGATACGAGAACTCCGGCAGCTCAGGTCAGGTGGATCTCACGATTCGGTGGGGTTGCGGAAGTAGAGGGTGTTGGTGCCGTGGGCGGAGAGGGGGGCTGCTTCGGCGGCTTGGCGGATGCCGCTGCCGGGGAGGCAGGTGAGTTTGGTGAACATGGTGGTGTTGCCGAAGGCGGAGCGGACCTGGGTTTCGGAGGCGTAGTCGGCACCGTAGTCGGAGAGGGCCTTGAAGTCCAAGGGGGCCAAGGGCTTTTCCAGCGGGATTTGGGCGGCGGGCAGGCCCAGGCAGGCGTATTGGGTGGCGGCGCCGCCCTCGTACCAGCACAACTCGTAGGACATTTGCTCGGTGGTGGTGACGCTGACCACCGGCCATTCCTGGGAGAGACGCAGGGCGAGGGGGTGGCGGCCTACGGGAGCCACTTCCCAATTGAGGCTTTTGACCGAGACCCAGTGTTCGGAGACCTTCTCGATGAGGACGACGTCCTCGCCGAGACGTTCGGCGCGGTTGGGTTCGGGTTCGGGTGTGCTCCAGTGCTTCTTGTCGACACCCTGGTAGGCGGAGCTCTGGACCGGTTCTGCGCCGTCGGCGGTGTAGGCGGCGAGGATCGCCGCGCGGACCAGGGTGACCGCGTTGCGGGAGGAGCAGCGGACGGCCAGAGCACCGAAAGACGTGTTGATCTCCACCGGCTTGGAGGGCTGATCCGGCAGCGCGCCGGCCGCGATCGGTTTGAGGCCGACCAGGGCCAGCTGCCAGTTGATCTCCTCGATGGTGGCCAGGTCACCGGCCGTCTGGTAGAGGATCTGCTGCTGGGTCAGGTAGCCGGCGCGTTCCAGGGTGGCGCATTCCAGTTTGCGCAGGGCGGTGACGGTCTTGCCGGTGAATCCGATGTCCTCGACCCGGATTTCGCGCAGCCGCTGCGTCATGCCCGCGGAGGTGACCTTGGCATAGCACTCGCGGTACATGGCCAGGGCCTGCTTGCGCTGACGACCCACCATGAGGGTGCGCAGCTGGGTGTTCAACGTCGCCAGGTAGCGGTTGGCCTGGTCCGGGTCGGCGGCGAAGAGGCTCGCTCGGATACGGACCGCGTCCTCGCCCGCCGCGACGGCGGCCTTGGGGTCGAGGCGGCACAGCCACACGCTGCACTTGGACAGCGCATCGGCCGACGCGCCTGCGGCGAGAGGATAGGTCTGCGCCACATGCCGATACGCCTGACAGGCATTGCGGATGGTGGAAGTGGCCAGCTCGCGGTGGCCGATGGTGCGGGCGGCCTGCTCGAACAGCCGCAGTGCCTCGGTCACCTCGGCGGCGAACGGGGCGGTCACGTGACCGCTGGTGAGCCAGCGCAGACGGAGGAGCACGGCTTCCTGCGCGGGTTCCAGCGCCGACGCGGACCGGTCCCGCGAATCCGGATCGGTCTTGGTCGCCATCAGCGCCCGGGCCAGCTCACAGAGCGAGGTGGCCAGGGCCAGCTCCGTCTCGAGCGTCCGATCCCGTGCTGCCCCGCGATCCGCGGCCACTTGCCGCTCGATGGCGCTGAGATCCATTGCGACCTTCAAATCCCGTACCCCGTACTGCCTCGATCAATACAACCGTTGATCGCCCATCGACCGACCGCGTGTTCGCGCCGAGTCTGCCACAGATCGCGCGCGCGAGTCGGACGTCCGCCGGTATGCCCGGATTTCGGGCGACCGGCGCGTCGCGTCCGCGATCAGGACGGATGCGTGCAGCGCAGCTGCCCCGGTTTCGCGCGATCGTACTCGGCGCGGCCCGAGAGGTGCTGCGGCACACCGACTTCCCACCACGCGCCCGCCTCGGTCCAGGCAGAGGGCTGGGTGCGGACCACGACGACGGCCGGCCGGGACTCCGTCCGTGCGGCTGCCCGGGCGGCGGAATAGGCGTCGCGGAAGTCGCCCAGCTCGACGGCGGTGAAGACCGAACAGCCCAGCGCACGAGCGTGCGCGGCGAAGTCCACGCGCGGCGGGGTGGCGTGATTGGTGCGGCAGTCGGCGTAGAAGTTGTTGAACGCCGTGCCGCCCTGCCCTTCCTGCAACCGGGCGATCACCGCATACCCATCGTTGTCGCACACCACCGCGACCAACGGGTGACCGGCGAAGGCGGCGGAGAACAGTTCGGAGTTGAGCATCAGGTAGGAGCCGTCGCCGAGCAGGGTGGTGACCAGACCCTCGGCGTCGGTGCGCGCGATCGCCGCGCCCCAGGCTCCGGCCAGCTCGTATCCCATGCAGGAGAAGCCGTATTCGACGTCCATCGTCGGCAGTCCACCGGTCGCGCGCCAGCCACCGATGAGTTCGCCGGGTAGGCCGCCGGAGGCGGTCATGACATAGTCCGCCGCCTCGCTGAGTTCGTTCACCACGCCGACGATCTGTGCGTAGCTGGGCGTCCCGGGCGTGGGCGCGCGCAGTTTGTCGATATGCGCGTCCCAGTCCGATCGGACCGCCGCAGCGCGTGCGGTCCAGTCGGGATCGGCAGACCACTCCTCCAGTTCGGGTCCGAGATCCCGCAGCGTCGCGTCGGCGTCTCCGACCACCGCCAGCGCCCCGTGCTTGACCGCGTCGAATCGCGCCGTATTGATGTGCACGAGACGGACTTCCGGCGCGAACACCGTCCATGACGCGGTGGTGAAGTCCTGCAGGCGAGTGCCCACGACCAGCACCACGTCCGCCGTCGCGGCCAGCGTATTCGCCGAGGCCGCGCCCGTGATCCCCAGCGGACCGGCGAACAGCGGATGGTCGTGCGGCACCAGCGTGCGCCCGGCAGTGGTCTCGGCCACCGGAATCCCGTGCCGCTCAGCGAATTCCAGCGCTTGACCACCCGCCCCGGAATACCGCACCCCACCGCCGAGAATCAGCAGCGGACGCGCAGCGTCCCGCAGCAGGCGCGCGGCCTCGGTGACCCCGCGCCGATCGGGACGCGGGCGCGGAACATGGTGCACCACACGCTCGAACAGCGCGTCGGGGAAGTCGTAGGTCTCGGCCTGCACATCCTGCGGCAGGGCCAGCACCACCGGCCCGGTGTCGGCGGGATCGGTGAGCACCCGCGCCACCTGCGGCAGTGTCGCGATCAGCTGCTCGGGCCGGGTGATGCGGTCGAAATAGCGGCTCACCGGCCGGAACGCGTCGTTCACGGTGACGGTCGGATCCCCGAAGTGCTCCACCTGCTGCAACACCGGATCGGGGGCCCGGCTGACGAAGGTGTCGCCGGGCAGCAGCAGGACCGGCAGCCGATTCGCGTGCGCCACACCGGCGGCCGTCACCATGTTCAGCGCGCCCGGCCCGATCGAGGAGGTCGCGACCCCGACCTGTCGCCGCTGCGTGGCCTTGGCCAGCCCGACCGCCGCCAGCGCCATGCCCTCCTCGGTGTGCCCGCGCCACAGCGGCAGCGCGTCGCGATGCTCGGCCAGCGCGGTGCCCAGACCCAGCACATTGCCGTGCCCGAAGATCCCGAAAGCGGCGGGGAACAACGGCACTTCGACGCCTTCGAGAGTTTCCGAGCGCTGGGCGACGAGCCAGGCCACCAGCGCCTGCGCGGTCGTGAGCTTCATCCGAGCCGTCCTTCGTGGGAGGTGACCGGGCATCGCGGGTCCGCCGCTTCCGACACCCAGCTCGCCCGCACCCAGGCGTGCGCGGGGTCGTCGCAGAAGGCCATGGACCGTTCGGGGGCGGGACCGGCCAGCACATTCAGGTAGTACATGGGGTAGCCGGGCGCGGCCACGCAGGGACCGTGGTAACCGTGCGGCACCAGGAAGACATCACCGTCACGAACGGCCACGTTCTCGTCGAGTGCCCCGTCAGGGGTGTAGGTGCGGTGGAATCCGAAACCTTCAGGGCTCGTGGTGATTCCGTCGCGCCCCGCGATGCGGAAGTAGTAGATCTCCTCGTTCACGACCTCGCACTCGGAGGCTTCGTCGTGCTTGTGCGGTGGATAGGAGGACCAGTTCCCGTCCGGGGTGATCAGTTCGCAGGCATTGAGCTTGTCGGCGTGATCCCACACGCCGGGCGTGCCGAAGTTGGTGACCTGCCGGGTGGCGTGGCCGGTGCCGCGCACCTCGATCGGAACCTGCTCGGCCGGACCGTATTTCGGCTCCAGACGCCTTCCGCAGCGCGCCATCGGTAGCGCGACCTCCAGGCCGTCTACCGTAGACAGCTCCACCTCCGCGTCGCGCGGAACATACGCGAAGTCGGTCACCCGCGTGAACACGGAATCCCGCCCGGTGAGTTCGAAGGCCATCCCGTCCACCCGCACCGTGCATGCCCCGGCCAGCGGCAGCACGAACGCCTCGAACTCCCCGGTGGAGATCACCCGCCGCTCCCCCGCCGCCAACCGCAGCACCCGCAGCCCGGCGTAGGACCATCCCGCGTCCTCGGGGGTCAGCAGCACGGGGTCGCTGCCGTCGGCCAGCGTTCCGGCCCGGCAATGCAGTTGCGTCATATCCGCACCGCCCTGGCGTCGCCGATCGCATCGGCTGGTACACCGACACTGGTTGCGGGCCAAGGCATTACGCAGCGCAGATCGCTCATCGCGTCGCCTCCAACACCCGCGCCGCCGCCCGCACCGCGCCCGCGACATCCCCGTCGGCCGGATACAGCAGGCTGCGCCCGACCACCAGGCCACGCGCGACATCGTGACGCAGCGCCGCTGCCCAGGAGGCGAGGTCGGATTCGGGATCATCCGAGGGCGCGCCACCCAGCACGAGAACGGGCAAGGTGGTGGCGTCGAGCACCGAGACATCGTCGGGCGCGGGAATCTTCAGCCACGTGTACGCGGAGGTGACCCCGAGTCCTGAGGCGACTGTGATCGCGCGTTGCAGAGAAGCCGGATCCTTGTGCATGGCCAGCGCCCCGCTGTGGTCCCGGGCGTACGGCAACGGCTCCACCATGGCCATGAGCCCGTGCTCGGCCAGTTCGGACACCGCGCGGGCGCACGCTTCCAAGGTCGGGATGGTGCCGGGATCCGAATCCACCAGGCGCAGAAGCATTTTCCCGCCGTCGAGGCGATACTTCACCAAGGATTCGGCGTCGTACCCGGTGAATCGGTCGTCGATCTCCCAGTCCGCTCCGGCCAGCCCACCCCGGTTCATGGAACCGATGACGATCTTGTCGTGGACGGCGTCGAGCAGCAGCAGCTCCTCCACGATGTCGGGTGACCCGAGCACCCCGTCCACGGCCGGGTCGGCCAGCGCGATGAGCAGGCGTTCCAGCAGCGTGCGGCGGTCGGCCATGGCGGTGCGGTCCGCGCCGACGCCCAGCGCTCCCCGAGCCGGGTGGTCGGCGGCGACCAGGAACAGGGTCCCGGTGCCCGACAGCAGGTTCGGGCGGCGGCGCCGGTCGGCGTAGGCGCGGTGGATGGCCTCGGGGTCCGTGGCGCGGGTGCGCAGCAGGTCGTACCAGCGCGCGTCGTTCAGGTGCACAGCATCTCCTCGATCTCGGCATCGGTCGGCATGGCGTCCGCGCAGGCCAGCCGGGACGCCACCAGCGCGCCGGCGGCATTGGCGTAGGCGGCGACGCGGTGCGGGTCCCAGCCCGCGAGCAGCCCGTGGATCAGCGCGCCCCCGAAGCCGTCGCCCGCGCCGAGTCCGCACAGCACCCGCACCGGGCACGGCGGCACCGTCCAGCGCTCGGATTCGGTGGCGATGAGCACGCCCTCCGCGCCACGCTTCACCACGGCCAGCCGCACCCCGCGCGCCAGCAGCCGGTCGGCGGCCTCGTCGGGATCGGCGGTGCCGACCGCCACCTGCACCTCGGTCCGATTGCCCACCACCACGTTCACGTGATCGACCATCCAGCCGATCTCGGCGCGCGCGGCGTCCACGTCCGGCCAGAACATGGGCCGATAGTCGAGATCCAGCACGGTGTGCCCGCGCCGAGCCCGGCGTTCGAGGATCGCGCGCTGGGTGGTACGGCCGGGTTCGGCGCTGACGCCGGTGCCGGTCACCCACAGCAGCGGCACGGAATCCACCACATCCCAAGGGATCTCGTCCTCGGTGAGAGTGAGGTCGGGTGCGATGGGCGACCGATAGAACAGGAGCGGCGGGTCGGCGGGCGGGTTCAGTTCGCAGAACACCACCGGCGTCTGGAGCCCGGCCGCCGTCCCGACATACCGGGACGTGACCCCGAACCCCTCCAGCGCGTCGCGGACGAAGTCGCCGAACCCGTCCGGCCCGACCTTGGTCAGCACCGCGGTCCGCCGCCCCAGCCGGGCCGCGGCCACCGCCACATTGGTGGCGGTGCCGCCGAGGAACTTGGCGAAGGTCCGCACCTGCGCGAGCGGCACCCCGCTCTGCTCGGGGTACAGGTCGACGCCGACCCGGCCGATCGTCAGGGCCTCGAGCTCGGTCACGGCACCACCCGCTCCAATTCGTGTTGCAGCGCCTCGAGTTCCGCGCCGCCCGCCATCAACCGGGTCAGCTCGGTGAGGTCGATCTGCGACTTCTCGTAGCTGCCCAGCGCGGACCCGCGTTTGAGCAGCAGGAACCGGTCCCCGACCGGGTAGGCGTGATGCGGATTGTGGGTGATCAGCACGACCCCCAGCCCACGGTCGCGGGCCTGCACCACATACCGCAGCACCACCCCGGCCTGCTTCACGCCCAACGCCGCGGTCGGCTCGTCGAGGATCAGCACCTTGGCCCCGTAGTGCACCGCGCGGGCGATGGCCACGCACTGCCGCTGCCCGCCGGAGAGCGTGCCGACCGGCTGTTCCAGGTCGGGAATATCGATCCCCATGTCCGCCAGCCCTTTTCGGGCGATGTCCTGGGCGCGTTTGCGGTCCAGCAGCTCGAACGGTCCGTAGCGTGTGACCGGTTCGGAGCCGAGTACGAAATTGCGCCACACGCTCATCAGCGGCACGACCGCCAAATCCTGGTACACGGTGGCGATGCCGAGGTCCAAAGCCTCACGGGGCGACGACAATCGCAGCTCGCGGCCCTCGATCCGCAGTTCCCCGCTGTCGTGCTGGTGCACGCCCGCCAGAATCTTGATCAGCGTCGACTTGCCCGCGCCGTTGTCGCCCAGCACGCAAGTGACCTCGCCCGCGTTCACCACCGTCGACACATCGCGCAGCGCGACGACGCCGCCGTAACTCTTTCCGATGCCGACGGTTTCGATCAATGGCACGGTCATCGGCGTACCCTTTCGGCTCGCTTCTTGAATGCGTTGTTGACCAGCACCGCCGAGAACAGCAGCACGCCGAGGAACAACATGAACCAGTCGCTGTTCCAGCCCGCCAGCACGATGCCCTGCCGCGCCATGCCGAAGATGAGCGCGCCCACGGCCGCACCCACTACCGAGCCGAACCCGCCGGTGAGCAGGCAGCCCCCGATCACGGCGGCGATGATGTACTGGAACTCCAGGCCCACACCCTGATTGGCCTGCACGCTGGCGAACCGCATCAGGTTGCACGCGCCCACGATCCAGCCCGCGAACGCGGTGGTCATGAACAGCAGGATCTTGGTGCGGGTGGCGGGCACGCCGACCGCGCGGGCGGTGGGCAGCGAGCCGCCGACCGCGAAGATCCAGTTCCCGAACCGGGTGCGGGTCAGCACGATCGCCGCGACCGCGGTCACTACGATCCACCACACCACCGATGCCTGGACACTGGCGCTGCCGATCCTGGTGGTGGAGGCGAAAACCCAACCGGCGGACTGATATCCGTCCGCCGACCGCACCCCCGACACCTGCACGGTGCCGGTGGCCCAGCGGGTCACGCCGAGGTTCAGGCCCTGCAAGGCCAGGAAGGTGCCCAGCGTGACGATGAAGCTCGGCAGCCCGGTGCGCATCACCACCCAGCCGTTGAGCGCCCCCACCGCGAGCGCGAACACCAGCGACACCGCCAGCGCGAACCAGACGTTCCAGCCGGCGTGCACCGCGAGCAGTCCGGTGATCAGCGCGGTGGAGGCGGTCATCACGCCGGTGGACAGGTCGAACTCCCCGCCGATCATGAGCAGCGCGACGGCCACCGCCATGATGCCGAGCGTGGAGGCGTCGTCCAGCCACGTCGAAATGCCCAGGGGTTTCAAGAATTTGGTGGTGACGATGGTGAAGAACACGAACACCACCACCGCGCCCAGCAGTGCGCCCACCTCGGGGCGGGCCACCAGCCGGTTGAGGATGGCGAGCCGGTCGGGCGGGGCCACCGCGGTCGCCGACTTCTCGGATGTCGTCGTCGTAGTCATGTCGGCGTCTCCCGGCCCGTTCACCGCGTACCCTGGCCGACCAGCGCGGCGTCGGCATCGACGGTGGTCTTGTCCACGAACGCCGGCCCGGTCTGCACCGGATGCCCACCGCCCACGGTATTGAGGTTCGACTTGTACAGCTTCAGCATGACCACGGGCAGATAGCCCTGCTCGTACTGCTGCTGGTCCACCGCGAACAAGAGGTTTCCGGCCCGGATCGCGCTCACCACATCGGAATTCAGGTCGAAGGTGGCCACGGTCGTGGTCGCCTTCGACTCCTTCACCGCGTCCACCGCGCGGGCGGCGATCTGCGAGTTCAGCGTCAGCACCGCGTCGATCGAACGATCGGCTTCGAGCGCGCCCTTGATGCGGGACTGCACATCGGTGGGATTGTTGATGTCGACCTGCAGCGTGGTGGCGGACCCGAAGCCCTGGATCGCGCCCGCGCACCGCTCATTGGCCCCGACATTGCCCGCCTCGTGAATCACGCACAGCATCTTGTGTCTTCCGGCGTCGGCGAGGCGTTTGCCCGCGGCCTCACCGGCCTGGCGTTCGCTCTGGCCGACATGGCCGATGGCCCCGAACTTCGCGCTCTCGGCCTCACCGGAATTGATGGTCACCACCGGAATGCCCGCGGCCACCGCCTTCTCCACCGAGGGCCGCAGCGCGTCCGGATTGGCCATGGACACCACCAGCCCGTCGACGCCCTGCGCGACGGCATTGTCGATGAGCTTGGCCTGCTGGGTCGGATCGCCCGCCGAGTTGTACTCGACCCGGATGCCGAGATCCTTCCCGGCGGCCTCCGCGCCGTTCTTCACCACGTTCCAGAAGGCGTCGCCGGGCGAGCCGTGGGTCACCACCGCCACCGATCGCACGGCGCCGACCGTGACGGGCGCCGCGCCGGGACCGGTGGCGTCGGAACCCGGGCCGCTACAGGCGGCGAGCACGGCCGTGGCGGCCAGCCACGGCGTCAGACGCAGCCGGCGGGGGCGGCGGGGACGGGAGAATGCGGACATCGTCGTCACCTCCCCACTAAATCCGAGCCGAGGCGAGACCGGCGGCGATCCCGGCGAGGTGTCGCAGACTTTGCCGAGCGGCCGCCGTCGGGCCCTCGGCGGTCTCGCCGGGGTGCAGCGCGGTGTCCTGCTCGATCACGTACCAGCCGCGGTAGCCGCCGGCGTGCGCCTCGCGGATCAGGGCGGTGATGTCGACGTCGCCCGCGCCGAGCGGAACGTAGAGACCTCGCTTGACCGCCTCGCTGTATTCCACTGTGCCGCCGCGCACTTCGGCGGCCATCGTCGCGCGGATGTCCTTGAGATGAATGTGCCCGATGCGATCGGGGTGGCGGCGGACCAGTTCGACCGGGTCGGTGCCGCCGATGAGCAGGTGCCCGGTGTCGAGGCAGAGGTCCAGATCGGAGTCGGCGAGAAAGCGCTCCACCTCGGCGGACGTCTCGACGTGGGTGCCCACGTGCGGGTGCAGCACCGGGCGCAGGCCGTGTTCGACGACGATGTCGCCGACGGCGGCCGCGGTCTCGAGGAGTGTGCGCCACTCGCGATCGTCGAGGGGTGTGCGCGCGTCGTAGCCGTGCTCCCCGGTCGCCGCGGCGAGCACCAGCACCTCGGCCCCGGCGGCCGCGAACCGTGCGGCGGCCGAGCGCGCGATCTCCAGGGCGCGACTCGGTTCGCGATGCAGGGTGAGGGCGAGGAAGCCGCCGACCGGCGCAATACCGTAGTCGCGCAGGGTCTTCCGTAGTTCGAGCGGATCGTCCGGTAGGTATCCGGGCGGCCCGAATTCGGTGGCGGACAGGCCGAGGCCCGACATCTGCGCCAGGACGGTGGCCGGGTCGAGGACGTGCCCCCAGCCGGGGACCTCGCAGACTCCCCAGGAGATCGGCGCGGCGGCGATTCGTAATGGACGCAAGGGATGGAGCGGTTCGGTCATCGGCACTTCCCAGACCCGTCGTTGGCCATCGTGGGGCTCACTATTGGAGCGCTCCAACAATGTAACCCGGCTCACTCGGGTGTCAAGATCCCGACATGCGCCGAAAAGTGGCGAGCACGCTCGGAAAACACTGCCTTGCAGGGGGAATCACGAGAACCAGCGGTGACTGAAAAGTCCGATTAGAGCGCTCTATTGCCCCGGCCCGCGGCCACGCGGTAGCGTGCGTCGCATGACTCGACCCACCATGGAGGATGTCGCCGCCCGCGCCGGCGTCTCCCGGGCCCTGGTGTCGCTGGTCATGCGCAACTCCCCCAAGGTCAGCGCCCACCGCCGCGACGCGGTGCTGGCGGCCGCGGCCGAACTCGGCTACCAGCCGCACGCCATGGCCCGCTCGCTGGCCAGCCGCACCTCCAATATCGTCGGCGTCATGGTGTCGGACCTGCGCAATCCCTTCTTCGCCGACGTGGTCGAGGGCATGGACCAGGCCGCCCAGGAGGACGGGCTCGAACTCATCCTCAATACCGGCCGCCGCAGCGCGGGCCGCGAACGCGCCGCCCTGGAGAGCCTGCTCGCCTTCCGCCCGGGCGGGGTGATCCTGCTGTCACCGGTGCTGCCCGCCGCCGCCATCCGCGACGCGGCCGCGCGCTGCCCGGTAGTGCTGGTCTCGCGCACCTCCACCAGCACCGCGGTCGACACCGTCAACGACGACGGCGAACTCGGCGCGGCGCTGGCCGTGGATCACCTTGTCACACTGGGCCATCGGCGCATCGTGCACTTGGACGGCGGGGCAGCCTTCGCGGCCCCACCGCGCCGCAAGGGCTACACCGCCGCCATGGCCCGCTACGGCCTCGAACCCATGGTGATCCCGAGCGAGCACACCGACACCGCAGGCGCGGCCGCCGTCCGCAAACTGCTGAACATATTCTCCCCCAGCACTTTTCCCACGGCACTGGTGTGCGGCAACGACTTCAACGCCGTGGGCGCGGCCGCCGCGCTCGAAGAGGCGGGTCTGCGTGTGCCCGAGGACGTTTCGATCGTCGGCTACGACAACACCTCGCTCGCGGCGCTGCGGCACGTCGCACTCACCACCATCGACCAGCCGCGCAATCGCATCGGGCGGCTGGCCCTCACGGCACTGACCGAACGCCTGCGCGAAGGCCGCACCGAGCCGGTCCGCCAGCGCCTCGAGCCGTCCCTGGTCGTCCGCTCCACCACCGCCCCACCCCGAGTCTGACCCCGCACCGCGACTGACAGGAGCTCCGCCATGTCCCCGATCACTGTGGGCCTCGCCGGCACCGGCCGCATCGGAACCTCCCACGCCGAGACCCTCGCGACCCTGCCGGGCGTGGCCCGGGTCATCGTCACCGACGCCGACGCCGAGCGCGCCCGAGCCACCGCCGACAAGCTCGGGCTGGAATACGCGCCCGACATCGACGCGCTGGTCGACGCCGGGATCGACGGCCTGGTCGTCGCCACCGCCACCGACTCGCATCCGGCCCTGATCACCGCCGCCGTCGACCGCGGCATCCCGGTCTTCTGCGAAAAGCCCATCGCCGCCGACATTCTGGGCACGCTGCGCGTGGTCGAGCACCTCGAGCGCTCCGAGGTCCCGGTCCAGATCGGCTTCCAACGGCGCTTCGACGCCGGATACCGGGCCGCCCGCGCCGCCATCGCCGCCGGGAACCTGGGCTGGATCCACACGCTGCGGGCCACCACCCTGGACCCCGCGCCCCCGCCCGCGGACTACATTCCGCGCTCGGGCGGGCTGTTCCGTGATTGCGGCGTCCACGATTTCGACATCATCCGCTGGGTCACCGGGCGCGAGGTGGTCGAGGTTTTCGCCACCGGCGCCAATCGCGGGGAGGCGTTCTTCGCCGAGTCCGGCGACGTCGACACCGCCGCGGTGGTGCTGCGCCTCGACGACGGCTGCCTGGCCAATGTCTCGCTCAGTCGCTACAACGGCGCGGGCTACGACGTGCGGCTGGAGGTGCTCGGCTCGACCGGCAACGCCATCGTCGGCCTCGACGAGCGCGCCCCGCTGCATTCGGTGGAACCCGGCTACCCGCCCTCGGCGCTGCCGGTCTATCCGGGCTTCATGGACCGCTTCCACGGCGCCTACGTCGAGGAGCTCGCGACCTTCGTGGGCGTGGTCACCGGGAAGCTGGCCAATCCGTGCCCGCCCGCGGACGCCCTGGAGGCCTTCTATATCGCCGAGGCCTGCGAACTGTCCCGGCATCGGGGCACCCCGGTGCGACTGGCCGACATCCGCCGCTGATCGGGAGCCGCCGCCGAAACTTCGGCTATCGCGCGGGCCCACTCGCCGTTTACCCTCTGTGTGCCCGGTGATCACAGCGGGACCACCGAACGAGAGTTATTGGCATGAGCGGCAATTCGATACCACCGGGCTATCACCCACAGGACGAGCTGTGGACGCAGGACACGGTGGTCTTCGACGCGGTGCAGGACGACGAGGGAGAACCGCCCTCGAACCGCCCCGGCGGACTGGCCGGATTGCTGGGCGGAACCCAGACCACGCGGTACGTGATCATCGGTCTGACCGCGACAATTGCGGTGTCGTTGCTCGCCATCGTGGGCCTGCTCGTCTCCGGCCACAGCAGCTGGGAGGCCGCCCCGAACGCCGCCAAGACCACCGCCCCGACCCGGGTCCTGGTCACCACCTCCGTGCGGCCGACCCCGACCACCGCCGCCCAGGAAGCCGACGTCACGACCGCGCCCGAGCGGACCACCACCACGACGACGAGCTCGACCACGACCACCACCACGACGACGACCACCACGGTCAGTCCGGTCGTCGGCATCCAGATGCCCTGCGAGCAGGTCGGCATGACCGCCACGACCTCCGACGGCACCGTCCTGACCTGCGACGCCACCGGCGGGGCGAGCCCGCACTGGCTGCCCATCACCCGGCCCGCGATCGGATCCCCGTGCAATGCGGGCGAAGCCGGCAGCTTCGGCTACACCAGCGGCGGCAGCCAGCTGGTCTGCACCCGCCGCCCCGGCGGCAGCTCGACCCCGTCGTACGTGTGGGACAGCCCCGGCACCCTGACCTCGGGCAAGCACGAGCCCGGCCAGGTCTGCAATCTCAAGAAGGATGGCATCGCCCAGTCCTCGAGCGGCCGGGCCGTCTACTGCCTGCCCGCCGACAACAGCAACAGCCCGATCGGGGTGTGGAAGCAGGTGTACTGACCGCGGCGGTCAGCTCACCAGCAAACCGACGGCGAGCCCGGTCATCACGAGCGCGATCAGCGAGTCCAGCACCCGCCACGCCTTGGGCTTCGCGAAGACCGGGGCCAGCAGGCGCGCGCCGAAACCCAGCGACAGGAACCAGATCAGGCTGCCCGCGATGGCGCCCGCGGTCAGGAACCAGCGGTCCGGGGTGGCGTAGGTATTGGCGAAGGAGCCCAGCAGCACCACCGTGTCCAGGTAGGCGTGCGGATTGAGCCAGGTGACGGCCAGGCAGGTGGCGATGGCCGCGCCCAGCGCGATCGGGGCGCCGCCGCCCGCCGACAGCGCCGACGCGGACAGCGCGCGCTTGGCGGCGAGCACCGCGTAGCCGAGCAGGAAGGCCGCGCCCGCGTACTTCGCGACGGTCATGACCATCGGCGCGGAATTCACGATCGCGCCGAAGCCCGCGACGCCGAGCGTCATGAGCACCACATCGGAGCCGATGCACACCGCGACCACCGGCAGAACGTGTTCGCCGCGGATCCCCTGTCGCAGGACGAAGGCGTTCTGCGCGCCGATCGCCATGATGAGGGAGAGTCCGAAGCCGAGTCCCGAGATGGCCGCCAGGGCCGCCGATGATGCGTTCACCCTTCGAAAGTAGGCAACCGTCCAGCACCAGGCCAGCTAAAGATTCTGAGGTGCCATTAGAATCTCTTACCGTGGATCTGCAGCTCGACCAATTGCGCGCCCTCGACGCGGTCATCGGGGAAGGCACCTTCGACGCGGCCGCCCGCAAACTCAGTGTCACACCCTCGGCAATCAGCCAGCGCATCAAGGCGCTGGAGGACGCGGCGGGCCGCATCCTGGTGCAACGCACCAAACCGGTGCAGCCCACCGAATCCGGACTGGCCGTACTGCGCCTGGCCCGGCAGATCCAGTTGCTCACCGGCGACACCGCCCGCGAACTCGGCGAGGCGCATCAGCCCGCCGATCGGCCGGTGGTCATTCCCATCGCCGTGAACGCCGACTCACTGCACACCTGGGTGGTGGCCGCGCTCGGCCGGGCCAATGCGATCCAGCCCGGCGCGACGGGACTCTCGTTCGAGATCCATCGCGAGGACGAGGAGCACACCACCCGCCTGCTGCGCGACGGCACCGTGATGGCGGCCATCACCTCCACCGCCGCACCCGTACAGGGCTGTACCGTGCGGCGGCTGGGAGCCATGCGCTATCGCCCGATGGCCCATCCCGAGTACGCCCGCACCTGGTTTCCCGACGGCGCGAATGCGAAGGCGTTCGCACACGCGCCCGTGGTGCTCTTCGATCGCAAGGACGATCTGCAGTTCCGCCTGGTCCGCCACTACACTCGCAAGCCGGTGGATCCGCCGCGTCATTACATCCCGTCCTCGGCCGCGTTCAACGACGCCGTGCGCGCGGGACTGGGCTGGGGCATGATCCCCGACCTGATGATTCGACCCGAGGACGGCCTGGTTCCACTGGACGACAAGGTCTTCGTGGACGTGCCGCTGTACTGGCAGCAATGGCGACTGGATTCACCCGCCCTGACAGTCGTCGCCACGACCATAGCCGAGGCCGCGGCGCAATCGCTGCTGTGATAGGACACTGTTCTTGTGATCGGACACAAGGGGATTCATTGTGCGTGACCCGGGGTAATAGATGACGTGGGCGGAACCGGATGCAATAGTCGGAGGCATTGCGTTCAGCCAGGAAGGAATTTCGTTGTCCCAAATTGTGCGCGGCGTTGTCGCTCGCTCGAAGAACGCGCCCGTCGAAGTCACCGAGATCGTGGTCCCGGACCCGGGTCCCGGCGAAGCCGTGGTCCGGGTGCAGGCCTGCGGTGTCTGCCACACCGATCTGCATTACCGCGAGGGCGGCATCAACGACGAATTCCCGTTCCTGCTAGGGCACGAGGCCGCCGGCATCGTGGAATCGGTGGGCGAGGGCGTCACCGATGTGGAGCCCGGCGATTTCGTCATCCTGAACTGGCGCGCGGTCTGCGGTTCGTGCCGCGCCTGCCGGAAGGGCAAGCCCCAGTACTGTTTCGACACCTTCAATGCCGCCCAGCCGATGACGCTGACCGACGGCACCCCGCTCACCCCGGCCCTGGGCATCGGCGCGTTCGCCGAGAAGACCCTGGTCCACGCCGGGCAGTGCACGAAGGTGGACCCGAGCGTGTCCCCCGCCGCCGCGGGCCTGCTGGGCTGCGGCGTGATGGCGGGCCTGGGCGCGGCCATCAACACCGGCGGCGTGAGCCGCGGTGACTCGGTCGCGGTCATCGGCTGCGGCGGTGTCGGCAATGCCGCCATCGCGGGCGCCAAGCTGGCGGGCGCGACCACCATCATCGCCGTCGACATCGACGAGCGGAAGCTGGAGTGGGCCACCGGTTTCGGCGCCACCCATACCGTCAACGCCGCCAAAGAGGATGCGGTGGAACGGGTTCAGGAACTCACCGACAGCTTCGGCGCGGACGTGGTGATCGACGCCGTGGGCCGTCCGGAGACCTGGAAGCAGGCGTTCTACGCGCGCGATCTGGCCGGCACCGTGGTGCTGGTCGGCGTGCCGACCCCGGATATGACGCTCGAGATGCCGCTCATCGACTTCTTCTCACGCGGTGGGTCGTTGAAGTCCTCCTGGTACGGCGACTGCCTGCCCTCGCGCGACTTCCCGTACCTGATCGAGCTCTACAAGCAGGGCCGCCTGGACCTGGACGGGTTCGTCTCGGAGACCATCGCGCTCGACGAGGTGGAGGCCGCCTTCACCAAGATGCATCACGGTGACGTGCTGCGCTCGGTGGTGGTGTTCTGATGGCGCACATCGACCACGCGGTGACCGTCGGCACCTTCTCCCTCGACGGCGAGACCTTCGACGTCGACAACAACGTGTGGGTGGTGGGCGACGATCTGGAGTGCGTCGTCATCGACGCCCCGCACAATGTCGAGGCGATTCTCGACGTGATCGGCACCCGCGAGGTGAAGGCCATCCTGGTCACCCACGCGCACGACGACCACGTCCGGGTCGCGCCCGAATTGGCCAGGGCCACCGGCGCTCCGATCCTCATGCACCCCGAGGACATGGTGCTGTGGCAGCAGACCCACCCGCAGGTCAGCCCCGACGGCGAGCTGGCGGACAAGCAGATCATCGCGGTCGGCGGCACCGAGCTGTACGTGCTGCACACGCCGGGCCACGCGCCGGGTTCGGTCTGCTTCTACTCCCCCGACCTGGGTGCGGTGTTCACCGGTGACACGCTGTTCCACGGCGGTCCGGGTGCGACGGGCCGGTCGTACTCCGATTTCGGCACCATCGTGGAGTCGATCGCGGACCGGCTGCTGACCCTGCCGCCGGAGACCCTGGTGCACACCGGCCACGGCGAATCCACCACCATCGGCGCGGAACTCCCGCACCTGGAGGAGTGGCGCGCCCGGGTCGGCTGATCCTTCGGCAGTGGTCCGGGGCCGGTCACCCGCGCAGACCGGACCGGATCACTGCCGGAGCCCCTAATCCGTCCCCCAAAGCGGCGGAGCGCTTCTCGTTTCCAGGATTTTCCGGACGATTCCGCGCCTAGAGTTGTCCATGAGAAAACTGACAGCCGTTCTGGCGCTGGCCTCCCTTCCCCTGCTCGCGGTGGGCTGTTCCGTGTCCACCGGTTCCTCGTCCGTGAGCAAGAGCGATGTCCAGACCAAGGCCTCGAGCTTCTACAAGGACAAGGCGCACGAGGACGCGAAATCGGTGTCCTGCGACGGAAGTCTGGCCGCGAAGGTCGATGCCACGCAGACCTGCACCGTCACCGCGGCCGACGGCCAGAACTGGGTGATCGACACCAAGGTCACCAAGGTCGACGGCAGCGACGTCTACTACGACCTGACCTTCGCCGACGCCTACGTCGCCCCCGATGACGTGGCCTCCACCATCGCCGACACCTACCGTCAGAAGTTCGGCACGTCGCCTCAGTCCTCCACCTGCAACGGCCTGCTACGCGGCGCCACCGGCGCCTCCATCCGCTGCGTCGTGACCGAGAACGACGGCACCCGCTGGGGTTTCACCGCCAAGACCACCAATGTGGAAGGCACCAAGGTCAACTACGACATGATCGTCGACGACCAGCCCCTCCCGTAATCCCGGAAATCCGAATCGATCCCGGCCCGAGTACCCGAACTCCGGTCGTCCCGCCGGGTCTACCGGCACGTGTACAGGGTCGCGTCGGCGAGTTCGGCCACCACGTCCGAGATGTCGCCGCGGGCGCGAAAGGCGTTGAGCTGCCGACGCGCTCCATTGCCGCGGGATAGGAGGGCGGCGATCGTGTCCGTGACGAAGGGAAGGTCGCCCAGGTGTTCCAGGGCGGGCTGGATGAGGGTGACGAAGTGGTCGAGCAGTTCGGGGACCTGGATCGGGCGGCCGGTGACGGGGTCGATCACGGTGCCGTCCAGGCCTTCGTGCGCGGCGCGCCAGTAGGCCGCGCGGAGCGCGGGTTCCGGGACCGGGGGCCGGGGTTCGGCGGTGCGCGCGGTCATGGCGGCGGCGCGGACCAGGGTCGCCAGGAGGGCGGACTCCTCGACGGTGGCGGGGACGTCGCTGACTCGCACCTCGACCGTCGGGAACGTGGACGAGGGGCGGACGTCCCAGTAGATCATCTTGCGGTCGAGGATCACGCCCAGCGCCAGCATGGATTCCACCGCTGCCTCGTACTCCGCGACCGACGCGAAGTAGGGCGGCGGGCCGGCGCTGGGCCAGCGCCGCCACATGATGTTGCGCCAGCTGGCGTAGCCGGTTTCGCAGCCGCGGTAGATGGCGGAGTTGGCGGTCAGGGCCAGCAGGACCGGCAGCCAGGGGCGCAGGAAGTTGCTGACCCGCAGGGCTTCGGCACGGCCGGGGACGGCGACGTGCACGTGGCAGCCGCACAGGCCCTGTTCGCGGGCGAGCCTGCCGAATCGTTCGGCGATGCGGCTGTAGCGCGGGGTACTGGTGATGGCCAGCTCCTCGGGGACCGAGGGCGGCACCGCGGCGGCCAGCAGCAGCGCGTCGTTCTTCTCGGCGCAGGCGGCCGCGCCGCGCCGGAGCTCCCGCAGTTCCCGGAGCAGGTCGTCGGTGGTGGTGTGCACGCGGGTGCTGGTCTCGACCTGGCAGCGCATGATCTCCAGTTGCAGGTCCATCCCGAGGTCGGCCGCGGTCCGGGCGACGTCGGCGTTCTTGCCGACCGGCGCGCCGGTGCGCGGATCCACGAGAAGGAACTCCTCTTCGACTCCGACCGTAGGCGGGGATTCCACATCCGGTGGATACCTCACCGGCGCGGGTCCACACCTGTCGGAGCGGTCTCTCCGGGTCACCCCTACCAGTGTCCAGGTTGCCCCGGATTGTCGGTGGGCGGGGTCACACTGTCGTCATGGCATACGACGAGGAGCTGGCCGACCGGATCCGCGACGCACTCGGGCCCGACGTGGCCCACGTGGTCGAGAAGAAGATGTTCGGCGGCCTGGCGTTTCTGGTGGGCGGCAATATGGCCGTCGCGGCCAGCGGCAAGGGCGGGCTGCTGGTGCGCGCCGACCCGGACACCGCCGGGGACTTGCTGCGGGCCGGTGCGGTCGAGCCCATGGAGATGGGCGGCAAGAAGATGACCGGGTGGCTGCGCGTCACGGCCGAGACGGTCACCGACGACGACGCCCTCGACGAGTGGGTGCGCCACGGGGTCGGCTACGCCAAGACGCTGCCGCCGAAATAGCCGCGAGGCAGATCTGTGCCGCGCGACACAGCGGGGACGTCGCCGTGTCCAGCTTCACCCAATTATGAGCCGCCACAACAGGTTCGCCGCGACTTGTCATTCCGTCTTTACACCGCACCACCGTGCGGAAACCTGTGTCGCGCACTGTGGTGAACATGAGGCAAACCGAGATACATGCATTGGCATGCGAGGTCTGTGGTCGCCTGCCCCACCCCACGCGTACCCGGCTGGCATTGGCCAAGCTCGCCGCGGTCTTTCCCGTCGAACTGGCCCTGCACGCCCTGGTCATCCATCTCGAGCTGCCGTACGTGGCGACGGTGGCGATCCTGGCGGTGACCGCGACCATCCTGGTCATCTGGGTGGTCGAGCCGGGGGCGATGCGGTACCTGAGCCGCTGGCTGCACGCCCCGGAACTGCGGCACCGGCACCGCCTCGACAGTGCCGAGCGACTCTGGCGCATCCGGGTGCGCCTGGACAACAAGCCCGGCCGATTGGAACTGCTGGCCAAGCAGCTGGCCGACCGGCGGGCCAATATCCTCGCCATGCACGTGCACCATCTCGAGAACGGCGTGCTCGACGAACTGGTGGTCTCCACCCCCGCGGAGGTGCTGCCGCAGCGGCTGACCCACGCGGTCGCCAAGGCGGGTGGCGTGGCGATCGGCATCTGGCCCGCGTCGGCGCTGACCCTGGTCGACGGCCAGACCAGGGCGCTGGGCCTGGCCGGGCGGGTGGCCGCCGATCCGGGTGAGCTGCCCCTGGCCATCGCGGAACTGCTGGGCGCGCAATACCTTCCGGATCCCGATCCGGCCCGCGTGCCCGGTGGCACGCTGCTCGAAGTCGAGGCCGAATCCGACCGTGCGGCCATGACCTTCCTGCGTACCGGGGAGCCGTTCACGCCCGCCGAGGTGGCCCGCGCGCACCGGCTCATCGACCTCGCGGTGGTCGCTTCCCGCCAGCCGTAACCGTCTCGCCCTGCGGATTTCCCTTGCGCGATCCAGCTTTCGGCCACTCGGACCGAGAACCAGCGGCGTTTCGCGGACGCGTACGCCGGTGATCCCGATTTCGTGGTGCCGCGGGTCGTGGCCCAGCGCGGGGACGTGATCGTCTCGGAGTGGCTGGACGGGATTCCGCTGTCGCGCTTGATCACCACCGGCGCGCGGGCCGAGCGGGACGGGGTGGGCATGCTGGCGGTCCGGTTCTTCTGGTCGTCCGCGCCGAAGTCGGGCCTGCTGTACGGCGACCCGCATCCGGGCAATTTCCGGGCCCTGCCCGGCGGCCGTCCGGGTGTGGTGGATTTCGGGGCGTGCTCGGTCTGGCCGCCCGCGCAGTTCCCGGCGCTGGTGCACGATCTGGCCGACGCGTTCATCCACGGGGCACCACGGGTCCGATGCGAGCGGAGATCCTGCGCTGGTCACCGGAATTGAGCGCGGCGATGGATCGCTGCGCACCCACCCCTTGATCACTGTCCCAGACAGATCTACGCTGGAGCGATGGGCGCAGAGCGGCTTTCGGCTCCGGACCACGAGGTCGTGGTGATCGGTGCGGGCCCGGGCGGGATCGCCGCCGGGGTCGAGCTGAAGCGGGCGGGGGTGCGCGACTTCGTGATCCTGGAGCGCGCCGACGAGGTCGGCGGCATGACCGCGGCCCAAGCGGTGCGCGCCCTCTCCGAGGCGCGGCGGCGCGGCGCGACCTGTGTGGCCGTGCGTCAGGACGCGCACGACGCCTATGACCGCCGCGTCTACCGGCACGGCGCGGCCATGCGCTACTACCTGGCCGAACTGAACGCGCATGTGCCGACCTACTACCGCGATTCGCAGGGCGACTCGACGTACATCCGGCCCACCGGGTTCTTCTCCGCGCGCCGGGCGCATCACCGATTCCCGTTCTCGGACTACGACTTCGACCGTCTGCCCGCCTGACCGTTCCCGCTCTCGAGGATCCGTGCCCATGATCGAACTGCCGAAATCGGTCCGGATCGCGCTCGGCGCGACCGGCTACGGCATCAGCGACCGCCGTCTCGCACCGGCCGTCACCGGTTCCGTGATCCTGGTAACCGGGGCCTCCTCGGGCGTCGGGCGCGCCACCGCGCTGCGGCTCGCCGCCAATGGTGCGACCGTGCTCGCGGTGGCCCGCAGGGCGGCCCGGCTCGAGGAACTGTGTACGGAGACGGCGGATTCCCCGGGCCGGGTGTACGCCTATCCGGCGGACCTGTCCGACACCGATGCCTGCGCCGCGCTGATCGAGCGGGTGCTCGCCGATCACGGGCGGGTGGACGTCTTCGTCAACAACGCGGGCAAGTCGATTCGCCGCTGGCTCTCCGATTCCCTGGACCGCTGGGACAATATCGACGACACCGCCCGTATCAACTTCCTCGGCCCCGCGCGGCTGGTCATGAGCCTGCTGCCGTCCATGCGGGCCCGGCGGCAGGGCCACATCGTGAACATCAGCACCGCCGGAGTGCACGGCCCCGGTGTGGGCTGGACCGCCTATATCGCGTCGAAGTCGGCGTTCAATTCCTGGATGCGCGGCGCCGCACCGGAATTGCGGGCCGACGGCATCGACGTCACCACGGTGCACCTGCAATTGGTGCGCTCGGAGATGCTCGGCCCCTATCGGATCTACCGCTACACCCCGAGCATGTCGACGGAGGAGGCGGCGAGCCTGGTGTGCCGGGCGATCGTGGACCGCCCCTTGGCGATTCGCCCGTGGTGGGAACGGGTGAGCGCGCCCCTGTCGTACGCGCTCGACAGTTCCCCGGCGGCGCAACGCATGCTGACGCTGTACGCGAAGGCCGGGAACTGGAACAACCGTCCGGTGGATTGGGCCGGTCCGCTCGGCCGCCTGGAACGCACGGTCAATCTGCTCGACGACGCGGTCACGGTGGCCGGGTGGATTCCGGCCAGCGGCGTGCTGGAACAGCTGCCTCCGACCCGGATTCCCCAGCTGGCCATGGCATTACGCGACGGAGTCGGACTGGCTACGGCGCTGTCGCTGTTCGCGGCGCGGTTCCCGGACCGGCCCGCCATGGTCGACGACGACGGCCCGATCACCGCGGCCGAGCTGGATCGGCAGGTGCGGCAGCTGGCGGCGGCGCTACGAGCGCGCTGGAAGATCGGGCGCGGGCAGCGGGTCGGGGTGCTGTGCCGCAACCATCGCGGATTCGTACTGGCGGCCTACGCGGCCGCGCGGCTCTCGGCGGATCTGGTGCCGTTGAACTACGGTTTCGCCGGGCCGCAGATCGGCGAGGTGCTCGAGCGCGAACGCGTCGAATTGCTGCTCTACGACGGCGAATTCCACGACGAGATCGAGAAGGCAGGATACGGCGGACGGCGTGTGGTGGTCCGGGGCGCGGCCGGTGGCCTGCCGACGGTGGCGGAATTGGTGTCGGCGGGTGGACCGCCGGTGCGCGAGCCCGCGTCCGGGGGCACGCTGATCCTGCTCACCGGCGGAACGACCGGGGTGCCCAAAGGCGCGCCGCGCACCTTCGGCGGAGGCCCGGCCGGATCGTTGAGCCCGCGCATGCTGCTGACCGTCGGCGATCTCGCAAGGGTCGCGCCGATCCCACGTCTGGGTCAGCCCATGGTGATCGCGCCGCCGCTGCATCACACCTACGGGTTCCTGGCCACCGCCGGTGCGTTCCTGCTCGGTTCGACCGTGGTCGTGCACGAGCGTTTCGATGCCGAGACCCTGCTCGCCGATATCGAGCGGCATCGCGCGCAGATCGTGTGCGTGGTGCCGACCATGCTCGGCCGGGTGATGGCGCTGCCGCCCGAGGTGCGCGGCGGCCACGATCTGTCGAGCCTGCGCATGATGGTGTGCGGGGCCGCTCCCCTGCCACCGTGGCTGGCCACCGCGTTCCAAGACGAGTTCGGCGAGGTGCTGTTCAACGGCTACGCCTCCACCGAGACCGGCGCCGGAACCTTCGCCACACCCGCGGATCTGCGGGCCGCGCCCGGCACCGTGGGCCGCCCGCTCGCCGGGATCGTGGACATCCGCATCGTCGACGGCGACGGCCGCGAACTGCCCGCCGGTGTCACCGGGCGGATCGTCAACAAGAACCCGAGCATGTTCCATGGCTACAGCGACGGCCGGACCAAGGAGATGGTCGGACAGCACATGGACTCCGGCGATCTCGGCCATTTCGACGCCGAGGGCAGGCTGTTCGTGGACGGCCGTTCCGACGACATGATCGTCTCCGGCGGGGAGAACGTCTTCCCGCAGGAGGTCGAGGCGGCGCTGCTGGCGCATCCGGCGGTGGCCGACGCGGGTGCGGTCGGGGTGCCCGACGACGATTTCGGGCAGCGGCTCGTCGCGGCCGTCGTGCTGGAGCCCGGAGCGCGGGTGGACGCCCGCACCTTGCAGCGGCACATCAAGATGACGCTGGCCGGGTACAAGGTGCCGCGGGACATCGTCTTCGTCCCGGAACTGCCGCGCACCACCGCGGGCAAGTTACGGCGGCAACAACTTCCGGCGATCGTCGATGCACAATGGGGCGCATGACGCAGCGACAGAATGTCTCCTCCGGCGCGGAGTGGGAACCGATCGTGGGCTATTCGCGCGCGGTCCGGGTCGGCCCGTGGATCTCGGTCGCGGGAACCACCGCGGTCGATCCGGACGGCGGCGCGGTGGGCGGAAACGATATCGCCGAGCAGACTCGGGAAGCCTTGCGCCGAATTGTGGCCGCGCTGGCGGAAGTCGGTGCGACACCCGAGAATGTCGTCCGCACCCGTATTTTCGTCACCGATATCTCCCGCTGGGAAGAGGTCGGCAGGGCGCACGGCGAAGTGTTCGCGGCGATCCGCCCGGCGGCGACAATGGTCGAAGTGAGCAGCCTGATCGATCCCGCGCTGCTGGTCGAGATCGAGGCCGACGCGATCGTGCCGTAAAACGCTCGAGCACATCGCTTTTCAGCCGCGCAAGCCCTCGATTTCGTGCCGCAGAACATCCAGGAGTTTCTCGGGGTTATCGAATTCCGCTGGGTCGATGGGTGTTCCGAAGTGGATGGTAACTGGATGGTGGCGGTTGAATCGGCGGCCGGTGTTCCCGCGGCGCATGGGTAGCACCCCGTCGGTGCCGGTCGTGGCGACCGGGATGATCGGAACACCGGTCGCCATGGCCAGCGTCGCAACGCCCGGTTTGTACGGTTCGCGCTCGCCGGCCGGGACCAGACGGCCCTCCGGGTAGATGATGAGCACGCCGCCGAAGCGCAGCACCTGCGCCGCGCGGCTCACCGCGGTGCGCCCGGAGTCGGGGTCGCGCCGGACCACCGGAATATGGCCCAGCAGCCGCACCAGCCGTCCGACGACCGGCCAGGTCCACAGCTCGGCCATGGCGATGGCCACCGCGCGCCGCCGCAGCGCACCCCACAGAAAGACCGCGTCGAGCAGGGAGATGTGGTTGCTCGCGATGATCACCGGCCCGGTCGCGGGCACCCGATCGCGGCCGAGCACGGTGACGTGGACGAAGCGCGACCAGGCCAGGGCGCGCAGGATCCGGCGGACCAATTGCGTTGTGAGCCAAGCACGTTTGCCCAATCCGTGGGGTCGTCGTGCGTCGGCGATCATGGCTCTCCCGGATCAATGGTTGTGACAACGGTTTTCATCCTCGTTCGGTAACCGATCGGAGAACACCGCAGAACTACTCAGTCACAACCACGTATTTCGAGAAATGGCCTATGGCTATCAAGATATTTTGGGCGTAGCCTGGTGGTTGCTGTACTCACGGCAATATCACACCGAAAATTCCGAGAAGGTCGTGTGCTGCCATGGTCGGAAACTGGTGGCGTAACACCGTTCTGCTTCAACTGCGTAGATCACCGGCGAACGCCGCGGTGCTTTTCGTCGTGGCGGATGACGGGACCCCGGTCATCACCTTCCCGAGACTCCATTGGGGGGTGGTGGCGATCGCTTCCGCGGCAGTTCTGTTCTTCGGCATCATGGTCGCAATGTTGGTGAGCCTCGCCTATTTCGACGAGCCCACCAGCACCGTGCCGAATGCTCCGGCATCCTGTGAACCGTTCTGCGGCACACCGACACCCTAGAGTGGTTGCCTCGCCACACCCACGAACGTTCGACTCCCCGGTCATTCCGATCGGTACTGTCTCGAATGCCGGAGTTGGCTCCGGCGAAATGGAGTCATGACACGTGGGAGAGCGAATGAGGTTCTGGAAGGTCTCAGCCGTTTGCCTCGTCGCGGCGGTCACCGCGGTGGCCGCCGGTTGCGGAACCAAGTCGGACGACAAAGCTACCGGTTCGGACGACGTGCGCACGATAGCCAAGGAAGCCTATACATACGGCTTTCCGATGGTCGACATGTACCGCATCGAGAATTCGTATGTGGTGGACAAGAACAGCAGCCAGTACATGGGCGGCTGGAACGAGCTGCACAGCATCGCCCGGGTATTCACCCCGGCGGACACGGCGGTCCAAACGCCCAATTCGGACACACCGTACTCGTTCCTGGTCGCTGACCTGCGGACCGAGCCGCTGGTGCTGACCGTGCCTCCGATCGAGGAGAAGCGCTACTACTCGGTCCAGTTCATCGACAACTACACCTACGTCTATGACCTGCTCGGGAGCCGGACCACCGGGAACGGCGGCGGCACTTACCTGCTCGCCGGTCCCGGCTGGAAGGGCGACAAGCCGGCTGGGGTGGACAAGGTCATCACCTCGGCGACCGACTTCTCGATGGTGCTGTACCGGACCCAGTTGTTCGATCCGGCCGATCTGGACAACGTCAAGAAGATCCAGTCCGAGTATCAGGTGAAGCCGCTGTCGTCGTTCGAGAACAAGGCGACGCCGGCCGCCGCGCCGACGGTCGACTTCATCAAGCCGCTGACGCCGGAGGAAGAGCAGACCTCGCTCGACTTCTTCAAGGTCCTCAACTTCACCCTGAAGTACGCGCCGGTCCAGCCGAACGAGAAGGAGCTGCGCGAGCGGTTCGCGAAGATCGGCATCGGCCCGGACGGCGATTTCGATCCCGCGAAGCTGAGTGCCGATGACCGTAAGGCCTTCCAGGACGGCATGGCCGACGCCTGGTCGGACCTGCACAACTTCCAGAAGAACGAGCTGGAGACCGGCAAGGTGAATTCTGGTCAGCTGTTCGGGTCCGCCGAGCAGCTGAAGGGGAACTACCTGTACCGCTTCGCCGGCGCGGTCATGGGCATCCTGGGCCTGCCGGGCGCGGAGGCCATGTACTTCCCGCTCACCAATGACACCACGGGCGCGAAGCTGAACGGCGCCAACAACTACACCCTCACCTTCCCCGACGGGAAGCTCCCGCCGGTGAAGGCGTTCTGGTCGGTGACCATGTACAAGTTGCCGGAGATCCTGCTGGTGGAGAATCCGATCAACCGCTACCTGATCAATTCGCCGATGCTGCCGAACCTGGTGCGCAACCCGGACGGCGGGATCACGCTCTACCTGCAGCAGACGTCGCCCGGCGCGGACAAGGAGGCCAACTGGCTGCCCACTCCCCCCGGTGATTTCGAGATGATCCTGCGGACCTACTGGCCCGAGCAGGCCATCTCGGATGGCAGCTGGACCCCGCCGAAGGTGACCAAGGCCTAGGCCCGGTCGTCCGACGGGAACGACAGAGTGACAACGGTGCTGCCGGGCGAGGACTCGATCACGGGCCTCGCACCGTGCAGCGCCGTCACCTGTGCCACGATGGCCGGCCCGAGGCCTTGGCCGGGAGTGGAACGTGCCGCGGAGGCCCGGTAGAAGCGGTCGAAGACATGCGGCAGATCGTCGGGTGGGATGTGTCCCCCACCGCCACGGTGACCTGCCGCAGGCGGATACTGCACTTATAACGTGTACAAACCACCCGCCACGTGGCGGGACCGATCCGCGGGGGGGAACTGCGATGACACGGTTCGATCTGGTGATTCGCGGGGGCACGGTGTACGACGGGACGGGCGGGCCCGGGGTGCGGGCCGATGTCGGGGTGACGGAAGGCCAGGTGACCGTCATCGAGGGCGGCGGGTTGCCCGACGGGGAGCGGACGGTCGACGCCACCGGCAAATGGGTGATGCCCGGCATGCTGGACGTGCACACCCACTATGACGCCGAGGTGCTGGGCAGTCCCGGCCTGGGCGAATCGGTGCGGCACGGTGTCACCACGGTCGCGCTCGGCAACTGCTCGCTGTCGACGGTGTACTCCGAGGCCGAGGACTGCGCAGACCTGTTCGCGCGCGTCGAGGCGCTGCCGTGGGACGCGGTGCACTCGGCGGTCAAGGAGCACAAGGACTGGGACGACCCGCAGTCGTACCGGAAGTCGCTCGCCGACCGGCCGCTCGGCGCGAATGTCGCCGCCTTCCTGGGACATTCGGATATGCGCGTGACGGTCATGGGCCTGGGCCGGTCGGTGGACGCGCAGGCGCGCCCGACACCCGCTGAACTGCACCGCATGTGCGCCATGCTGGAGGCGGCGCTGGACGCCGGATTCCTGGGGCTGTCCACGATCCGTAGCTCGTTCTCGAAGCTGGAGGGGGTGCGGTTCCCGACCCGGCAGCTGCCGTCCACGTACGCGACGTGGCGGGAGTACCGGGCGCTGAACGCCGTGCTGCGGCGGCGCGGCCGGGTGCATCAGAGCACCCCGAACCTGACCAGCCGCGCCGAACTGGTGAACTACTTCGCGCAGAGCGCGGGCCGGTTCCGCGCGCCGCTCAAGACGACGCTCATCGCGGGCATGGACGTGAAGGCCGACCGCACCACCGCGCGGGCCGCCATGGCGTCGGCGTGGATCGCGAATACCGTTGGCGGAGCACGGTTCCGGTGGCAGCATCTGCCGGTGCCGTTCGAGGTGTACGCCGACGGGGTGGATCTGGTGGTGTTCGAGGAGTTCGGTTCCGGCAGCGCCGCGCTCAATATCCGGGACGCCATGAAGCGCGGCGAACTCCTCGCCGACGAGGACTACCGCCGACGGTTCCGCAAGGACCTGGCCAAGAAGTACGGGCCGCGGGTCTGGAACCGCGACCTCTACGACGCCGTGATCGTCGCCTGCCCCGACGCGGACGTGGTCGGGAAGTCGTTCGGCGCGGTCGCCGACGAACGCGGCATCGATCCGGCCGACGCCATGCTGGATCTGACGGTGGAGCACGGCCCGGCATTGCGGTGGCGCACCGTCATCGCCAATGACCGCGAGGAGGTGCTGGACCGGCTGCAGCGCTCGCCCATGATGCAGGTCGGGTTCGCCGATTCCGGTGCGCACCTGCGGAATATGGCGTTCTACAACTTCGGGGTGCGGATGCTGGAGCGGGCGCATCAGCGCGGGTTCCTGCCGATCGAGACCGCGATCCACCGGCTCACCGGCGAGCTCGCCGATTGGTACAGCCTGGACGCCGGGCGCCTGCGGGTCGGCGGGCGCGCCGATATCGCGGTCGTCGATCCGGCGGGGTTCGACGGCGCGTCCAGCGCGTACGCCGAAGCGCCGTTCCCCGGGGTCGCGGGGTTGCGGCGCATGGTCAATCGCAATGACCG
>NZ_JBHWHH010000056.1:0-39842 GCF_042732555.1 Nocardia sp. NPDC059764 | reverse complement strand
GACGGTTCCGGTGGGTTGCGATGGGCGAGCTCGGGTCAGGAGACGGGCGTGAGCGCGGGCGGCTGCCAATCACCGTTGGTGGCTTGGGATTTGGGCGCGTAAAGCCGGAAGTTGAGACTGAACGGACCCGACGCCGGGATCGGCAGCCAGTTACCGGCCGGCACATCGGCTCCCGGCTCGGCGTTCTGGACGGCGATGTCGACGCTGCCGTCGGGGTTGGCCGTGGGCGGGATCAGATGGCCGACGGCGTAGATGCTGCCGGGGTTGTCGTAGAAGTAGCCGTCCGCGGCGTACGCGGTGATCGACCAGAACGCGTCCACCGGCGGGAGCTGCCCCGCGGCGAAGTGGAGGCGGTACCGGTGCGGGCCGTTGTCCTGGTCGGGCTTGGAGGTGTACATCGGGTAGATGGCGTCCTCGGGCAGGTTCGCGCCGAGCCCGAGCAGTGCGACATTGGCGCGCTGGGGGTAGTCGGTGCCGTAGGTGCCGAGATTGGTGGCGAATTGCCAGCCGTTCTCGTCCTTGGCCTGCGGGTTCTGGTAGGTGCTGATGCCGCGTTTGGCGGCGGTCGCGGCGGCGTCCAGCTTGTCGGCGGGCAGCGTATCGACACTCGCGCCGGGTTTGATGCCGACGCTGGCGAACCGTTTCATCGCGTCGGCGTCCGCGGCGGCGGGCGGGTTGGCGGCCGTGAGGGTGCTCAGCTTGGCGAAGAAGTCGTGGCCGTTCATGTCGGCGACCGTTCTGGCCGCCTCACTTCCCGGCGTCGCGGTCGCGGGTGGGTTGCTGGTGCCCGGGTTCTGCTGCCATGCGCTCAGCGGCGCGATCTTGATCTGGTCCTGGATGGCGTGCACGGCGTCCAGGTCGGCGGGGCCGTCCACCTGTACGCGCCCGAGGATCCAGGCCATGTTGGTGGGCATCGGCATCGCGGTGATGTCGTCGGGCAGGGTGCCGCTGAATCCGGGGCCGGTGAACGCGTAGGTGAACGGGCCGTCGGTCTTGCCGGATTTCAGCTGCGGGCGCACGCTACTGGGATTGTGGGTGACATTGGTCCAGGCGTCCATGGTCTGCAAGAGCCAATACCGGCCGCGCTCCATGGCCGGTACCTGCACGACTATCGGCTCGGACGAAAGATCCAGCCACGCTTGGGAATACAGCGTGTCCTGGTTCATACGCACGATCGATCGGTTGGCGGCGTCGGGCAGGGTCCTCGCGTGATCGAAATGGTTCACGGGCGCGGCCCCGGCGCGGGTGGCGTCCATCAGGACCAGCGGATACCCGAACACATACGCGTCCGTCGCCACCGATTCGATGTCGCCGGCAGCGGCCGAGGTGGTCGAGTTCGACGTGGAGTCCGACGACGTGCCGCACGCCGTCAACCCGACCGCTGCGGCCGCGACCACACCGACAATCTTTACCGCCGATCGGCGGGAAACCTCTTTGGCTACCGTCATGGTGCGACGGTAGCCAGAGGTTCGCTCTAAGTGTGCGATTTCGCGGCCCGCGTCGTGCTACCGGATGGGCTGTGCGGCCGGAAAGGTCCAGGTGCCGTCGAGGACGTTCTGGTGGGCGCGGTAGAGCCGGACCATGTAGTTCCAGCCGGGTTCGATGGGCAGGCAGTTGGGGATCTGGCCGTCGCAGCCGCCGAACTGGATGTCGACCGAACCGTCGGCGTTCTTCTTGGCGGTCACGTCGTTGATCGAGTACGCGTTCAGCGGATTGGGCTGGTAATAGCCCTCGGCGTTGTACACGCTCACCGACCAGAACCCATCGACCGGAACGTCTTGCACGTGCAGCTTGTAATTGACCTGGCCGTTGTTCTCCGGTGGCGTCACATTGAGGTAGAGCGCGTCCTTCTCCGGGTTTCCGCCCCAGGCCGACGCCGCGGTGATGAAGTGGCGCACCTCGTCGACCTGCCCCTTGGGACCGAACGCGCGCCGGGTGTCGGGCAGCGTGGCGGCCAGGGTCAGCAACGCATTGCGAATGCCGTCCTGGCTGGCCTGATCCCATTGCGGAATCTCGAATGTGCCGGGCGCAGCCTGCTCGGTCTTCATCTGATCCTGCAATCCGTGGACCACGTCGACGTCTTGCGGATTGGTGGGATCGACGAAGGTCCGGATGCCGAACATCACGTACCGGGTGCCGATCTTGTTCTTGTCGTAGGTGTATTTGCCTGCCTTGTAGACGACTTCGGGAGTGTACTCATCCTCGGTGAATACCTGCATCGACATGAATCGGCTGCCCGAGTCGGGCAGGGTGACGGTGACCGGTCCGGCGTCGAGGTCGAATACGGCCGACGAGTACAGGGTGTCGCGATTGGCGCGCACGACCGTCTGGTGGTCGATCGGCATGGGCTCGCGAATGTGGTGGAGCTTGCCGAATCCGCCGTCGGCGACCGTCGCGGCGAAGTAGCGGTCGGATTCAGCGCGCACGAAATTGTCCGCGGTCACCGTGGCGGGCTGGTTCGCCGGATACTCCGGCGCCACGGACGGCGACATGCCCGCCGACGCGCTCGAGGCAGTGTCACCGGAATTGTCGGAACTACTGCAGGCGGCCATCACCGTGCAGGTCAGGGCCGCACCAGCCAGGACCGCACCCCATCGATGTAGTTTCACGCGAACACTCCTCCTCGAGCACGTGCCCGGCCGGACCGCACACCGGCCGAGCCATTGGCTAATACTCAGCTAGCTGAACAGACCGTACGCGCACAGGAGTTGAGCACGGGATATTTGACTGACCGCGTCGGCACCCCAGCCGAACATGAGGGCCTTGCAGGTTGACATTTGACGGTGATTTGTAACACACTCGCGGGGCTCAATGGACGTGGGAGGGTGTGGCGATGACCGATCACGCGCGGACGGCGCTCGAATTACTGCGGGACAGCAGCCAATTCAAGTGGTACGTGATTCCGCTGTTGCTGGTCGTCATCTACGTGTACGCCACCGAGGTCGAGCGGCGGAACTGGAATGTGCTGTTCGCGGGGCTGGCACTGTGGGGCATGGACCTGTTCAACGAGATCTGGAATTCGCTGGTGTTCCACGGCACCGGGCGGGCGCCGGTGTGGGGCGCGACCGGACCGACGGCCTATCAGATCCTCATCGGGTTGAACATCGAGATCTGCTTCATGTTCGCCATCATGGGCATCGCGGCGGCGAAGATGCTGCCGCCCAAGGACACTCGTATCCTCGGGCTACCCAACCGGCCGGTGCTGATCGCGCTGAACTCCGCGGCCGCGGTCGGGGTCGAGGTGCTGCTCAACAAGATGGGCGTGCTGACCTGGGACTGGTCCTGGTGGCACGCGGGGTTCCCGTTCCTGATCTGGCTGGTCGGCTATGTGCCGTTCTTCGTGGCCTGTTTCTTCGTGTACGACCTGCCGACGGTGCGGGCCAAGGCCATCGCGGTCGGCGCGATCCTGGGCGTGGACGCGCTCGCCATCGCGATCTTCGGCACCCTCGGGTGGCTGTGATGACCGATCCAACCCTGCGCCACAGCGTGCTCGCGGCGGCTGCCGGACTCGCCTTCGCGCTGGCCGTGCCCCAGCAGGCCGCGACCGCCGCGCCTACCTGCGATCTGCTCGGCACCGTCGGCACCCCGGAGCCGGGCGCGGATGAGACCACCGCGGGGTTCGACGCGTTCCCCGCCGCCACCATCGCCTTGCCGGACCGGGTCCTGCTGCGCGGCACCGCGGACACCTTCAATCGCCGCTGGTCCTTCGCCGCCCGCGACGGCGCGGTCTACGTCAAACCGGCCGCCGCGCAGGGCGGTTGGCGCACGCTGCCGCTGCCGGGCTGCCTGGCGGGCCGCATCGTCGGGGTGTCCGCCGATGACGACGAGCTGATGGCAGTGGATGTCGACGGCCGCTTCTTCACCCTGGACCGCATTCTCAGCGCGCCCAAGGACTGGAACTGGTCCAGCCGCTACGGCACCCCACTGTGGACCGGTCCGGGCAACACTCTGCCACCGGGCACCACAGCGTGGACTTGGTCGGTGATCTCCCCCGGCGAGGACCATGTCTGGCGCGACCCCGCCGGCAACGACCACGCGGTGGGCGGGGCCAAGGTATCGCACGTGTACGCGCTCACCGACGACGGGCATCGCATCCACTACGTGGACCCGTGGCTGCCGCTGGACCACAGCTATGAGATGTCCACCCCCGCGGGTGGACGTTTCCGGGCGGTCGGTATCTCCACCAGCGGTTCGACCACCTTGGTGGTGAACCGGTTCGGCGACCTCTACACCCGCCTGTACGACTTCGATATCTCCGGCGCGGACAAGGTCTTCTTCCGCTACTCCTACGAGGACCAGCGCGGCCGGCCCGAAGCACCCGACACGCTCGCTGAGCGCATCGACGACCACTATGCCGCGATCCAGCTGCCCGCACCCGACTGGACCGCGCAGCCCAAGATTCCCGGGCAGATCACCGACCGGGTCTCGGTGCACAAGACCGGGATCGGCTCGGCCGCACGCGAACTGCGTGTGGAGGGCGTCGCCGACGGGCGCACCGGGTACTGGGTGAAGACGCTGACCGCCGAGCACTGGGATTTCGTGCCCACCGATCAGCCGCTGACGGGCAAGATCCTGGACAATTCCCTGGCGGACCATTCGGTCGACGACAGCGTGCCCGTGTCCCCGTACGCCTACGCGGGCACAACCCCATCGGGCGTGGGAGCGCGGATCGAGAACTTCGATCTCGCGGTCTCCCCCACGCCCCTGCGCCTGGAGTTCGCCGACGGCAGCCGCCTCGATCTGATCCTGCACACCGTCGACGGACTCCGCCAAACCGTCCAGCCCGCCGGAATCACCGATCAGCCAAGGGGTTTCGACGGCAGCATCGAGGTACCCGCGGCCACCTCGGCCGCGATCGCCGACCAGCCCGAGACAGTCCGCCGGTTCGTGCGGACCGCGCTGGGCGACCGCCGCTTCACCGACACCGCGGTCCGCGTCACCACGAGCGGCTTCGCCATCGACGCCCTCGCGGTAGCGCTCCCCCGCACGCACTGACGACGGAGAACGGCTGTCCGACCGGGGAATCAGAGGTCGGGCAGCCAGTTCCCGTGGAACCCGTGCGGCACACGGCGTGGCAGGTGGATGGTGCCGATCGGCTCGCCGCCGAGGTCGTCGGCGTCGAGAATGACCAGGTCACTGCGGTTTTCGGCGGCGTCGTAGACGTAGGTCATGAGATAGCCCGCACCGCCGGGGGTTTCGTCGGCCGCCGCGAACGCGGCTTCGGCGGGCACTCGGCCGGGACCGAAGTCGTGGACGGTGCTCGACCCCGTGTGCAGGTCGTAGCGCAGCAGCGCGCCGGTGCCGCAGCCGGAGACCGAGGCGTGGCCGTAGCGGGCGTCGAGCCCCGCCAATCGGTCGTCGATGCGCGGGAATTCGGCGATCCGGTCGTCGATCCGTTCCTCGTGGACGGCCCCGGTGGCGAGGTCGAGGGTCCAGCGCCACAGGTTCGCGCCGGTGTCGAAGCCCTGGGAGGTGTCGCGCCACATGCTCGGATACCGCATGGCGTAGAGCACGATCCGGCCCGCGTCGTCGTGGGCGTTGAGGGTGTGGAAGACGTAGCAGGGTTCGATGTCGAACCAGCGCACCGGACCGTGCGGGTCGTCGCGGCGCAGCACGCCGATGCGCGCCTGGTAGTCGTCGCTCCACCGGAACGGCATGGCCCCACCGGACATGGCGGTCTGCCTGTCGAACACCACCGGCAGATCCAGGAACAGCACATGCTTCGCGGTGAGCGCGAAGTCGTGGTGCATGGTGGCTGCCGGGACGTCGATGGCGCGACTGAGTTCGAGATTGCCCGCGGCGTCGGCGCGGTGGTAGGTCAGGTACGGCTCGAGGAAGTCGTACCCGAAGAAGTGCAGTTCCCCGGTGACCGCGCAGGTCTTGGGGTGCGCGGTCATGGCGGTGGTGAGCTTGCCGTCGAAGTCGTAGGGGCCCACGGTGTCCAGCTCGCTGGTCAGTTCGTAGGGGAACGAGGATTCGACGAGGGCGAAGCTGCGGCCGGCGTGCCGGACGATGTGTGTGTTGGCCGCGCCCGCGGCGTAGTCGCGGTTGCCCTGCGCGTCGATGCCCTGCGCGCCGTCGGTGAACCGGGTGGTCCGCACCCACCGATTGCGGTAGGAGACAGCGCGTCCGCCTTCGAGGCGCACCCCGTGCACCATGCCGTCGCCGAAGAACCAGTGCGGGGAGACGGCGTCGTGCGGGTTGGGTCCGTTGCGCACGAACCAGCCGTTGAGGTCCTCGGGAATCGTTCCGGTGCAGGGCAATTCGTAGGCGGTGATCTCGTCGGGGACGGGTGCGTAGTTGCCGGAGAGATGAGGAGGAGTGGTCATGATCGATACCTGTCTGCCCGAGCAGCGGATGCTCACGGCTGCGACATTCCAGTTCTGACATGTCCAAGATTGAGCCTCCTCTTCCGACATGTCAAGAGTGGAATGTAAGCTGAGCCCATGAGTCTCCGGTATGCCCTGCTCGGATTGCTGTCCGACGGTCCCGCCAGCGGCTACGACCTGCTGCGCACCTTCAAGCTGTCCCTGGCCAATGTCTGGCCCGCGACGCAGAGCCAGATGTACACCGAACTCACCAAGCTCGCCGACGCCGAACTCATCGCCGTCACCGACGAAGGTCCGCGCGGGCGCAAGGAGTACACGATCACCGCCGCCGGGCTCGCGGACCTGCGCACCTGGCTGACCGCCACGACGCCGAAGGAGGTGCACCGCAACGAGATGCTGTTGCGGGTCTTCTTCCTCGGCGTCATCCCGCCGACCCTGGCCCGCGCGTATCTGACCGATATCGCCGAGCGGGCCGAACGTGAGCACGCGAACCTGCGCGAACTCGAGCAGGGCATCGACTGGAACGAACGCGACCTGTCCCGCTACGGCCATCTGGCCCTGGAGTACGGGGCGCGCGCCACCGCCCTGAATGCCGAATGGGCCCGCTGGGCGCTGGAAAACCTACCGCCCGAACAGGATTGAACCGCTACAGGCCGAGCCCGTGCGCCAGCACCGGCCACGACGCGGGCAGTTCGTCGTCCCAGTAGCCCCACGAGTGGGTGCCGTACGGGTGCAGTTTCACGGTGGCGGGGATGCCGAGCTCCTCGAGCCGGTCGCCCATGGCCCGGGTGCACTGATCGGTGGCCGCCTCGAGAATGCCGCCCACCAGGATCTGGTTCGCGAGATTGTCCCCGGCCCCGGCGAAGTGCTTGTCGAGGACCTTGTCGTGGGGTCCGGGCATGCCGTTGCCGCTGGACAGGTACAGGTCCAGGCCGCGCAGTCCCTCGGCGTGCAGGTAGGGATCATTGGCCGCCCACTGCGGGTCCCCCGACGGCCCGTACATATTGATGGCGTCACCGCCGCCGAAGGCGACCGTGATCCGCACGAACGCCTCCCCGATCGGATCGGCGATCCGCGCACAGCCGCTGTAGGCGGCCACCGACCGGTACAACCCCGGCTTGACGATCGGCAGTTGCAGCACCGAGGTGCCGGACATGGACACGCCCACCAGCCCGTTCAGGCCGTTCGCGCCGAGCGCGGCATCGATGAGCGGCGGCAGCTCCTCGGTGAGGTAGGTCGTCCACTTCATGACGCCCAGCCGCGGGTCCGGGTGCCGCCAATCGGTGTAGTACGACGCCGCGCCGCCGATCGGCTGCACGACATTGACGTTCTTGTCCGCCAGGAAGTCGAAGGCGTTGGTGCGCTGATCCCACGACGCCGCTCCCTTGCCGCCGCTGCCGCCGCTGAGCATGTACAGCACCGGCCGCGGCACGGAGGTGTCGGCCGGGCGCTGCACGTCCACCGGGAAGTCCATGTTCATGGCGGCGGAATGCACGGTGAACTGCAGGTGCCGATCGTCGATCACGCGGGTTGCCACAATCCTCGAACCGTCCGCCGCGGCCTCCCCGCCGCTGCCGGTCGAGAAGGGCAGCGCATCGGGTTCGGCCTTGGCCGCGAGATCGAAGGGCGTCGAGGTCAGCGCGAGCATTCCCGTCGCCGCCATCACCGCCGCACTGCACATGATCGAGCGGAATCGCACGTCGGGGGTTTTCCTGGTTCTCGCATGCCGCGCCGGGTTCGAATCCGGGCGGGGGGTGTTCTCCGGCGGCCATGACCGCCCACGGCCCGACCAACTGCGCATCGGGCACGCGGCGGACAGTCTGGCACACGCCGTCGAACGGCAGATTGCCGGATCGTTGCGCACACGGAACAGCTTGCGCACCGGATCCCGAGGCGCGAGTGAACTCGGCGGGTTACCCGAGAGTCAGGAGTTTCGCCGTACCGGACACGACGTTCTGGCTCTGGTCGACCAGCGCGACCCGAACCTGAACGGGCGCACCCTTTTCCAGGGCCGGCTCCCCCACGGCCGGGCTGAGCGCCACGGTGGCGGTGTGCTGGGAGCCGTCGCAGTTGAAGGTCGTCTGCGCGCCCGTGGCGGCGGGTCGGTCGGCGGTGGGATCGCCGACCATCGCTTGAATACTGCTGACGCCCGCCGAGGACTCACAGGTGTAGTCGATCCCGATCGAGGTCGCGGCGGCGGAGGTGACCGCGATCGAATTGGCGGCGAGCGCGGGGGCGGCGGTACAGACCAGGCTCACGCCCAGCGCCGCGAGCGCGGAGAAGGACAGGGCGGAGCGGTATCGATTCCGGATGGTGACCATGGATATTCATGCCTCCTGGGTGAGGGACGTGAATCACTGAACACACTCGGAAAAAGACGCCCGGCCAGTATGGCCGGGCGCCTCCGTGGTCCAGCGCGCGGGTCCCGCACCCGGGAGAACCGCACCGCCCGGCGAGTCACCGGGCCTGGCGATGCGGCGGTCGATCAGCGGCGGGTCACTACTCGCCCGGGTTCAGCACCACCGGCAGGCTGGTGTGGCCGTTGGAGATGAAGCTGCCGATCGGGGTCAGCTCCGCTGCGGGCGCAGCCAACCGGAGGCCGGGGAAACGCTCGAACAGCGCGGGAAGCGCGATCGCTGCTTCCAGGCGGGCCAGCGGGGCGCCGAGGCAATGGTGGGCGCCGTAGCCGAAGGCGACGTGCTGGTCCTTGGTGTCGCGCTGGATGTCGAATCGGTCCGCGGTCTCGCCGTGGATCTTCGGGTCGCGGCTGGCGCCGGCGTACGAGGCGAGGATGGCCTCGCCCTTGGGGATCACGACGCCGCCGACCTCGATGTCCTCCACCGCGTAGCGCAGCGGCAGGTGGGCGACCGGCGCCTGGTAGCGCAGGGTCTCCTCGATGACGTCGTTCCAGGACGCCTGCTCGCCGACGACGGCGGCCAGCTGCTCCGGGTGCGAGAGCAGCGCCACGATGGCCTGGCCGAGCAGGTTGACCGTGGTCTCGTGGCCCGCGTTGATGACCAGCATCAGCGTCTCGACGAGTTCCTTGTCGGACAGCTGCGAGCCGTCCTCGTCGCGGGAGGCGATCATGGCGGTGGTGATGTCGTCGCCCGGGTGCTCGCGCCGGTAGGCGACCAGCTCGCCGACCCGCTCGTACATCTCCAGGAAGTTGGCCATGGCCTCCTCCGCGGTCAGCGACCCGTCGAAGAAGCCGTCCACGCACTTGTGGATCGCGGCGTCGAGGTGCTCGGGCACCCCCATGAGCCCGCTGATCACGCGGATCGGGACCGGGTAGGCGTAGAGCGAGCGCAGGTCCGCGGTCGAACCGGCCGGGAGCTCGGCGAGGTCATCGAGCAGTTCGGCGACGATGGCCTCGATGCGCTCGCGCATGGCGGTGGTGCGGCGGTGGGTGAAGGCCGGGGAGACCAGCTTGCGCAGGCGGCGGTGGTCGGCGCCGTAGGCGGTGAACATGTTCTCCACCGCGACCCAGGGCAGCAGCGGCCAGGCCTCGGTGATCTCGCCGTTGCGGAACGCCGCCCAGTGCTGACGCGGGTCCTTGGAGACGCGCTCGTCGGTGAGCAGGCCCTTGAGCACTTCCTGGTCGGTCACCGACCAGGCCTGGACGCCGCCGGGCAGCTCGACCAGCGCGACCGGGCCCTGCTCGCGAATCCGGGCGGATTCGCCCTGGATATCAGTGCCGGTGACATCCAGCACGATCGGGCTCTGGGACATGAAAAGCTCCTTCTACACCGCGCGCAGCGCGGGACTGATCGGGAATTCGACCGGCAGTGCCACCATGGCGCGGTGGAACGGGCCGGGACGCCAGGAGATCTCGTCTTTGCCGACCGCCAGCGCGATGTCGGGCAGTGCGTCGAGCAGCTGGTCGATCGCGGTCTGCGCGACCAGATACGCCACCGAGCGGGCGGGGCAGGCGTGCGGGCCCGCGCTCCAGGCCAGGTGCGAGCGGTTCCCGGTGCGGTCGCCGCCGGCGATCTCGGGATCGTTGTTGCAGGCCGCGAGGCTGATCAGGACCGGTTGGTGGGCGGGCAGCCAGGTGGTGTCGATGAGCACCGGCTGACGCGGGTAGCTGATCGAGAAGTTGGCCATCGGCGGGTCGTTGAAGAGGACCTCGTCGAGGGCGTCGCGGGTGGAGAGGCTGCCGCCCAGCATGTCTCCGCCGAAGCGGTCGTCGGTGAGCATGAGCAGCAGCGTGTTGGCGATCAGGTTCTGCATCGGCTCGAGACCCGCGCCGTAGAAGCTGACCAGCTGGTACAGCATCTCCTCGTCGTTGAGCGCGGCCGGGTGGTGCGCCATGCGGGAGGTGACGTCGTCGCCGGGCTCGGCGCGGCGCAGCGCGATCAGCTCCATGAGCGCCTCGGCCAGGGTCTGCATGCCCCACGCGGCATTGACGGTGTCGAACAGCGCCGCCATGCCGGTGGCCACCCGCTGCCCGATATCGGTCGAGCAGCCCACCACCTGGTTGAGCACCTCGAACACCAGCGGCAGCGCGTAACTCGACACCAGGTCGGCGCCGCCCTCGGCGGCGATCCCCGCGATCAGCGGGCCCGCGATCTCCTCGACGGTGGAATGCACCGCGTGCAAGTCGATTCCGTCGATGGCGGCGGAGTAGGCCTGCCGGTAGCGCAGGTGCTCGGCGCCGGCATTACGCAGCGCGTTCGGGTACCACTGCATCATCGGCCGGATCGGCGAGTCCTCGGGGATGGTCTCCTGCCAGACGCGCGGGTCGGCGGGAAAGTGCTCCGGATCGTTGAGGATTCGCAGGGCGGTCCGGTAGTTCACGACCAGGGTGGCCGGAACGCCCGGGGCCAGTTCGATGGGCACCATGGAGCCGTAGCGTCGCCGCATCTCCCGGTAGGCGGCGTGCGGATCGGCCGCGAATTCCGGTGTGCCCAGCAGGATCCTGAGCTCCTCGGGAGCGACACCCGCTCCGCCGCGAACCGGACATCCCTGAACCCCCGCGAACCCGCCTCGCGACCCTGTCGTGTCCACGACCGAAACTCCCTATCGACGAACAACTTTCACCGCGCCCCACCGAGCCTTGTCGATCGGGCCACCACATCGCAGACTAGCAGCCCCGCAGCACACCTACCGATTTTGTGAAATGCCAACGGCCGCCGGGGCTCCTCGGGCGGGCCGCTATTCCTCGACGATCGAGGTGATCAGCGTGCGGCCGCTCACCGTGCGGGTGGTGACCGTCTGGGTGAACGCGTCCGGCAATTCCCCGGGCCGCTGCTGCATGACCTTGACCGCCCAGTGCTCGTCATCGCCGGGGGCGATGCGGCCGACCTGCACGCAGTAACGGGTGCCCACCGGCAGCGAATCGATGCCGGTCTGAATGGTCGCCGGATTGGCCACATTGGAGGCGTCGCCCGCGACGAATTGGCTTGCCACCGAGCCGGAGCGGAGCACGTAGTAGGCGTACTGGAAGGCCAGGATCGCATCGGGGCCACTGGCGATGCCACCCGGATCGGTGCCGGTGACACTGTCGGGAGTGCGGCGGGTCTGGCAGCCGTCGGCGGCCGCGGCGGCGGACGGGTTGACCGACGTGGCCACCGCGGCCGTACTCGGGCGGGCCGGGGCCGAGGTGCGCGGGCTGGTCGTGGGCGCGGCCGAATCCTTGGGACTCGGTTCCATCAGCGCCGAGAGCAAACCGACCGCGGCGGCGGTGGCGCCCACCGCCACGACGACCGCGAGCACCACCAGCAGGGTGCGTGACCGCGCCCAGGGCGCCGACTCCGGCACGGCGGCGTGCCGGTTCTTGTCGCGCGGATTCTTCGCCTTGGGCGGCGGAACCGCCGCCGCCGACCGTGATTCGGTGAGCACGCCGCTCACCGCCGCGGACAGTTCGGCGCAGGTGGCGTAGCGGTGGCGGGGGTTCTTCGCCATGGCGCGCGCCAGGATCGGGTCCAGGGCGGCGGGCAGGGCCGGGTTGAGCGCGTGCGGCGCGGGCACGGGCGCCTTCACGTGCCGGTAGATCAGCCGGGGCAGGTCGGTGTCGGCGTACGGGGGTGTGCCGGTGAGCATTTCGAACAGCGTGCAGCCCAGCGAGTACACGTCGGCGCGGCGGTCGACGCGGGCCTCGTCGTTGAAGCGTTCCGGCGCGGTGTACTGGAAGCTCGCGACCACCTCGCCGCGCCCGGTGATGCCGCGGACCTCGTGGTTGGATTCGGCGATGCCGAAGTCGGTGAGCAGCGCCCATTCTCGTGGTTGCGCGGTGAGCAGGATATTGGCGGGTTTGACGTCGCGGTGCAGCACGCCCGCGTCGTGGGCGTAGTCGAGGGCGCGCGCCACGTCGGCGGTGATGGCGGCGGCGCGGCGCGGTTCCAGGGGCCCGGCGAGCAGTTCTGCCTCCAGGTCCGAGCCGTCGACGTAGGCCATGGCCAGCCACAGCCGACCTTGTTCCTCACCGCGCGCGTAGATGGTGACGATGTTCGGATGGGCGAGCCGGGCAATGATATTGGCCTCGCGCAGGAATCGCTGCCGGGTCTCGGCACTGTCCCCCGCCACCACATTGAGCAGCTTCAAGGCGACGAATCGGGGCAGGTCCCGGTCGTGGGCCAGGTACACCTCGCCCATTCCGCCGACGCCGAGGAGCCGCTCGACCCGATACCCGGCGAAGGTCACTCCCGGCCGGAGCTGCTCAGCCAAACAATCCTCCCGATTCACCTGCACCGCAGACAATACCGGGGCCGATCGGCGGCCGGAGGAATGGTTCGGATCGGATGCGGCGGGGCCCGGGCGCACCGGGATTTCCGCTGGCTAGGGTGGGGTGCGACCAGCACCGCACCGATTCGGGAGGCCCATTGACCGCCGCCGCGCGACCGCGCATCGCGGTGGTGATGGGCGTGGCGGGATCCGGCAAGTCCACGGTCGCAGGCATTGTGGCGCGGACGTTGGGCTGGGATCTGCTGGAGGGCGACGACCTGCACCCGCCCGCCAATCGCGCGAAGATGGCCGCCGGTCAACCGCTCACCGATGCCGATCGGGCCCCGTGGCTGGCGGCCGTCGCGGAATGGATGTCCGCGGAGTTCGCGGCGGGCCGTTCGGGAGTCGTCGCCTGTTCGGCCCTGAAACGCTCCTATCGGGACATCCTGCGCGCCGGCCGCACCGGGTACCCGGACGCGGACCTCACCTTCGTGCACCTCACGGGTTCCCGAGAAGTACTGCGCGCCCGCCTCCTCGCGCGCACCGACCACTTCATGCCGCCGGACCTGCTGAACTCGCAGCTCGAGACCTTGGAGCCGCCCGGCCCGGACGAGCAGGCTATCACCCTCGAAATCGATCGTCCGCCAGCCGAAGTCGTCGCCGCCGCACTGGCCGCCCTGCGTTCTCACAGCTGACGCGAAGCTTCAGCTCAGCTTCAGGCCGCGTCTCTACCATCGACGGCGTGTACGCACCGAGAATCGCCGCCGCGGTCCTGCTCTCCACCGTGTTCCTGGCCGCGGGGTGCACGTACCCGCGGGCCCGCGCGGCGGCCGACACCACCGTCACCCTCGAATTCGGCGGCCTGCAACGGCAATACCTCGTCCACTACCCCGCCAACCGCCCGCAAGGCCCGCTGCCCGCGGTCCTCGCCTTCCACGGCGGTGGCGGCACCGCCCGGAATCTGGCGGAGACCTCCGGCTTCGACAAGCTCTCCGACACCGAGGGCTTCATCGCCGTCTACCCCGACGGCTACGAGAGATCATGGAACGACGGCCGCGGCGCGGACACCAAGGCGGGCGCGGCCGGAATCGACGACGTGGGTTTCGTTGCGGCGGTGATCGACCGGCTGGTCGGCGGCGACGGCGTGGACCCGTCCCGTATCTATGCCACCGGAATGTCCAACGGCGGCATGTTCACCGAACAGCTCGGCTGCCGGCTGTCGGGGAAGCTCGCCGCCATCGCCCCGGTCGCGGGGCCGCTCCCCCAGGCGGACGAATCCGACTGCACCCCCGCCCATCCCCTGCCGGTGTTCGAGATCCACGGCACCACGGACCCGATCGTCCCCTATGACGGCGGTGTCGTCCGGGTCACTTCGGGACGGCACGGCGCCGGCACCAGCCCCGTGCTGTCGGTCGACGCGACCCAGCAGTGGTGGCGCGAGCGCGACGGCTGCGCCGACGCGACCACCACCCAGCTCCCGCCGCGGACCGACGACGGAACGTCGGTCACGCTACGGTCCGCCGACTGTAGGAACGGATCCGCGGTGCAGCTCTATACGGTCACCGGCGGCGGTCACACCTGGCCGGGTGGCCAGCAGTACCTGCCGGAGGCCATTGTCGGCAAAGTCACGCACCAGTTCGACGCCGCCGACGTGATCTGGCGCTTCTTCGCTCGATTCTCGGCATAACCGCCGGTCGAACACGGGACAACCAGGACTTACCGGTACCGTGGGCCAATGGCCGCCCTACAGTTTGCCTGTCGGTAACTCTCGTATGAAACAACCAACGCCTGAGCGACGGATGGTTCCATGAGAGGTGGGCAGCACGTAATGCCGCGACCGCAGGCCGATATCGAGATAGACGCGAACCCGATGTTGCGGGCCGCCCTCGCGCCGCGAGCCCGCACCCTGGTCGACATTCTCGCCGCGACCGCCGCGGCACACCCCGACGCACCCGCCATCGACGACGGCGAGGTGGAACTCGGATACGCGGAACTGCTCGCGGAGATCGCGGTCGAGGTGGACCGGCTGGCCGCCGCGGGCGTGCGCGCCGGGGACCGGGTCGGGGTCCGGATGCCGTCGGGTACGCGCGGGCTGTACATCACCATCCTGGCCGCCCTGCACGCGGGCGCGGCCTACGTCCCGGTCGACGCCGACGATCCCGACGAGCGCGCCCGGCTGGTGTTCGGCGAGGCCCGGGTGTCGGCCATCGTGACCGCCGCCGGCATCGAGACCACAAGCGTCCCACGCGAATCCGGTGACACGAGGACGCGACCGGCCGCCCCCGCCCCCGCCCCCGCCGACGACGCCTGGATCATCTTCACCTCCGGATCCACCGGCACCCCCAAAGGCGTTGCGGTGACCCATCGCAACGCCGCCGCGTTCGTCGACGCCGAAGCGAACCTGTTCCTCCAGCACGAGCCCATCGGCCCCGGCGACCGGGTACTGGCCGGTCTCTCGGTCGCCTTCGACGCCTCCTGTGAGGAGATGTGGCTGGCCTGGCGGCACGGCGCCTGCCTGGTCCCGGCCCCGCGCGCGCTGGTGCGCACCGGGGCGGACCTGGGTCCGTGGCTGGTCCGCCGCGAGATCAGCATCGTCTCGACCGTCCCGACACTGGCCGCCACCTGGCCCGCCGAGGCGCTGGAACCGGTGCGGCTGCTCATCTTCGGCGGCGAGGCCGTCCCGCCCGAGCTGGCCGAACGCCTGGCGGGCAACCAGGACTCCGAGCGCGAGGTGTGGAACACCTACGGCCCCACCGAGGCCACCGTGGTGGCGTGCGCGGCGCGGCTGGACGGCGGGTTCCCGATCCGCATCGGCCTGCCCCTGGCCGGCTGGGACCTGACCGTCGTCGACGCCGCCGGAAACCCGGTGGGCGAGGGCGAATCCGGCGAGCTGGTGATCGGCGGCGTCGGCCTGGCCCGCTACCTCGACCCCGCCAAGGACGCCGAGAAGTACGCCCCGCTGGAATCGGTGGGCTGGGAACGCGCCTACCGCAGCGGCGATCTGGTCCGCAACGACCGTGAGGGCCTGGTGTTCCTGGGCCGCGCCGACGACCAGATCAAGCTCGGCGGCCGCCGCATCGAACTCGGCGAGATCGACAACGCGCTGCAGCACCTGCCCGGCGTGACCGGCGCGGCCGCCGCCATCCGGACCACCAAGGCGGGCAACAAGATCCTGGTCGGCTACCTCACCGGCCCCGACGCCGACTACGACTTGACGGCCGCCAGAACCATTCTGGCCGAACAGCTTCCGGCTCCCCTGGTGCCGCGCCTGGCCGTGGTCGGCGAGCTGCCCACCCGCACCTCCGGCAAGGTCGACCGCGACGCCCTGCCCTGGCCGCTGCCCAAGGCGGTCGCCGCCACCCCCGAGGCCGGGCTCACCGAGACCCAGCGATGGGTCGCCGGACTGTGGGATTCGATCCTGGGCGCCGAGGTCACCGATCCCGACGCCGACTTCTTCGACCTGGGCGGCGGCTCCCTCGCTGCGGCCCAGCTGGTGGCGGCGCTGCGCGAACGGCATCCGCGCATCGCGGTGGCCGACCTCTACGACCATCCGCGCCTGGGCGCGCTGGCCGCCTTCCTGGACGGCTTCGCCCCGACCGAGACCATCGAGGAACGCGTGGTCCGGCCCGTGCCGCTGTCCGCGCAGCTGTTCCAGGTGCTCGCCACCATCCCGCTCACCACCCTCACCGGTCTGCAATGGCTGACCTGGCTGGCCACCGTCGGCAATATCGCCGCCTGGTCGGGCTCGCTGCCGTGGCTGCCGCACCTGTCGTGGTGGTGGACCCTGGCGGCGTTCGTCCTGTTCATCTCCCCGCCCGGCCGGATGGCGCTGTGCGTCGCCGGGTCCCGGCTGCTGCTGCGCGGCGTCGCGGCCGGCACCTACCCGCGCGGCGGCCTCGTGCACCTGCGACTGTGGACGGCCGTGCGGCTGTCGGAGGCCAGCGGCGCGGAGAACCTGTCCGGCGCACCGTGGATGGTGCCGTTCGCCCGCGCGCTCGGCGCGACCGTCGGCAAGGGCGTCGACCTGCACACTCTGCCGCCGGTCACCGGCATGCTGCGGCTCGGCGACGGCTGCAGCATCGAACCCGAGGTCGACCTGGCCGGGTATTGGATCGACGGCGACGCGGTGCACATCGGCCCGATCGAGATCGGTCCCGGCGCGGTGGTCGGGGCGCGGTCGATGCTGCTGCCCGGCACCAGGATCGGCCGCAATGCCGAGATCGCGCCCGGCTCGTCGGTGTCGGGCAAGGTCAAGGCCGAACAGGAGTGGGCGGGCTCGCCCGCGGTGAAAGTCGGCCGGGCCCAGCACCGCTGGCCCGACGCCACCCCCGCGCGCGCCTCGCACTGGGTGGCCATCTTCGGCGTCACCTCCATGCTGCTGGCCTCGGTGCCGATCCTGGCGCTGGGCAGCGGCGGTCTGCTGATCGCCTGGTGGATTCGCGACACCCAGACGCTGACAGCGGGTTTCGGGCGCGCGTTCGCCATGCTGCCGGTCGCCATGCTGCTGGTGCTGGGCGTGTACGCGACGGTCACCATCGTGTCGGTGCGGCTGCTGGCCATCGGGCTCACAGAGGGCCACCACCCGGTGCGCAGCCGCCAGGGCTGGCAGGCCTGGGCCACCGAACGCCTGCTGGATTCCGCGCGCACCTTCCTGTTCCCGCTCTACGCCAGCCTGCTGACCCCGGTATGGCTGCGCCTGCTGGGCGCGAAGGTCGGCAAGCGCGTGGAGGTTTCGACCGTGCTGCTGCTGCCGAAGTTCACCGTGGTCGCCGACGGCGCGTTCCTGGCCGACGACACCATGGTCGCCAGTTACGAATTGGGCGGCGGCTGGCTGCGGATCGGTGAGGCCAAGGTCGGCAAGCGCGCCTTCCTCGGCAACTCCGGCATGACCGCGCCGGGCCGCCGGGTCCCCAAGAACGGCCTGGTCGCCGTGCTGTCGGCGGCGCCGTCGAAGGCGAAGGCGGGCTCGTCGTGGCTGGGCAGCCCGCCCATCCGATTGCGCCGCGCCGCCGAAACCGCCGACACCGCACGCACCTTCGACCCGCCCGCGCGGCTGCGGATCGCCCGCGCGGTGGTGGAGACCTGCCGGTTGATCCCGGTGCTCGTGACCTTCGCCATCGGACTCGGCGTGCTGTTCGCCCTGGCCTGGCTGGCCCAGACCCTCGGCCACCTGCCCACCGCCCTGCTCAGCGGCCTGGTGCTGCTGACCGCGGGCGCGGTCGCGGGCTCGTCCTCGGTCATCGCGAAATGGCTGCTGGTGGGCCGGATCGGCACCGAGGAGCATCCGCTGTGGAGTTCGTTCGTGTGGCGCAACGAGGTGGCCGACACCTTCGTCGAGCATGTCGCCGCACCGTGGTTCGCGCGGGCCGCCACCGGAACACCTGTTCTGAATGTCTGGTTGCGTGGACTCGGCGCGACAATCGGCCGCGGGGTATGGTGCGAATCCTATTGGCTTCCGGAGGCTGACCTGGTGACCCTCGGTGACGGCGCGACCGTGGAACGCGGCTGCGTGGTGCAGACCCATCTGTTCCACGACCGCATCATGGCCATGGACACCGTCACCCTCGGACCCGGCGCCACCCTCGGCCCGCACTGTGTCGCTTTGCCCGCCAGCGTGATCGGCGCGGGCGCCACCATCGGACCCGCCTCGCTGGTCATGCGCGGCGACAGCGTCCCGCCGTCCACCCGCTGGTGGGGCAACCCCATCGCACCCTGGCCGGACGGGAGCCGCTGATGGTGAATCCGATCGACGAACCCATCGACGATTACCTGCCGCAGAACGGGAATCGCGGCTACCGGGTCTCGCGCTACGACCTCGAGCTGGTCTACAAGGTCGCGAGCAACCGCCTGGCCGGGCGCGCCGACATCACCGCGGTGACCACCGGCGCGCGAGATCGCCTCGCGCTGGACCTGTCCCAGGCGCTGTCGGTGTCCAAGGTGCTGGTGAACGGCGCCAAGCCCGCCAAATACGCCCACCAGCGCGGCAAATTGGTGATCACCCCGCGCCAGCGCGTTCCCGCGGGCGGCGCGCTGGTGCTGACCGTGCAGTACGCGGGCCCGCCCATGCCGGTGCGCGGTCCGTGGGGCGAGGTCGGCTGGGAGGAGCTCACCGAGGGCGCGCTGGTCGCCAGCCAGCCCAATGGCGCGGCCTCCTGGTTCCCCTGCGACGACCATCCCAGTTCCAAGGCCAGCTACCGGATCTCGATCACCACCGACTCCCCCTATTACGCGCAGGCCAACGGCACCCTGGTGCGCAAGCAGACCAAGGCCAGCCAGACCACCTGGGTGTACGAGCAGCCCGAACCCATGGCGACCTACCTGGCGACCATCCAGATCGGCCACTACCGCAAACAGCGCATCGACGCGCCGCGCGGATCGGTCCCGATGCAGGCGGTGCTGCCGCCGCGGCTGCGCCTGCCCTTCGAGCACGACTTCGCGCGCCAGCCGCGGATGATGGAGGTCTTCTCCGAGCTGTTCGGGCCCTACCCGTTCGAGGCCTACACGGTGGTGGTCACCGACGACGAGCTCGAGATTCCCATCGAGGCCCAGGGCATTTCGGTATTCGGCGCGAATCACTGTGACGGGCAACGCGGTTCGGAGCGACTGGTCGCGCACGAGCTGGCGCACCAGTGGTTCGGCAACAGCCTCACCATCCGGCAGTGGCGCGACATCTGGCTGCACGAGGGCTTCGCCTGTTACGCGGAATGGCTCTGGTCCGCGGCCGCGGGCGGGCCCTCGGCCGATCAGCTGGCCCGCACCGCGCACCGCAACCTGGCGCGGCTGCCGCAGGACATCCTGCTCGCCGACCCGACCCCGGAGTTCATGTTCGACGACCGGGTCTACAAGCGCGGCGCGCTCACCCTGCACGCTCTGCGCCTGCAGCTGGGCGACGCCACCTTCTTCGACCTGCTGCGCGCCTGGACCGCGCGGTACCGGCACGCCTCGGTGAGCACCGACGAATTCACCGACCTGGCCGGGCATTACAGCAACCAGTCGCTGCGGCCGTTCTGGGACGCCTGGCTGCACGCCCGACCGCTGCCGCCGCTGCCCGCACTCCCCGCGTACCGGACCGATTTCGAGGCCGGGTAGACTTCCAGCGAACACGTTGTTGATCATGGATGTGCCGGTGCGAACCGTCACACCAGCGTCGTAGATCGCTACAACTTCCAAGCAGCCCCCACTGCGCGGCTTAGCTTTCCTTACGGCGATCGATTTTGCCCACTGGCAATCTCGCCACCTTGTGCCCCCGGCGCGGACCCGAAGTCCGCCGCACGGCTCGGGCACGCACCCGATGCCCGAAAGGCACTGCAGCACCGATGACTTCTGCCCCGACCTCCTTCGCCGCCCTCGGCGTCCACGAGCCCCTGATCCGCGCGCTCACCGCCGCCGGGATCACCGAGCCGTTCCCGATCCAGGCCGGTACCCTGCCCGACTCACTGGCCGGGCGCGACGTGCTCGGACGCGGAAAGACCGGCAGTGGAAAGACCCTGGCGTTCTCCATCCCGATGATCGACATGCTGGGCCGCGACCCGCAGCCGTGTGCGCCGAATCACCCCGCCGGACTGGTTCTCGCGCCGACCCGCGAGCTGGCGACCCAGATCGCGGCCACCCTCGAGCCGCTGGCCGCCGCGTACCGCATGTCGGTGACCACGATCTTCGGTGGCGTGTCCCAGCACCGGCAGGTGCAGGCGCTGAAGAAGGGCGTCGACATCGTCATCGCCTGCCCGGGCCGCCTCGAGGACCTCATGCGGCAGGGCCTGATCAGCCTCGACGACATCGAGATCACCATCATCGACGAGGCCGACCACATGGCCGACCTGGGCTTCCTGCCCGGCGTCACCCGCATCCTGGCCGCCACCCCGAGCGATGGCCAGCGCCTGCTGTTCTCGGCCACCCTGGACAACGGCGTCAACAAGCTGGTGCAGCGCTTCCTGCCCAACGCGGTGAAACACGAAGTCGACGAAGCGAATTCGCCGGTGGCCGCCATGACCCACCATGTGTTCGAGGTGCCCACCAACGACGCCAAGCGCGCGGTCGTGCACCGCCTCGCGTCCGGCGCCGAGCGGCGAATCCTGTTCACCCGCACCAAGCATCAGGCCCGCAAGCTGGCCCGCCAGCTCACCACCGCCGGCATCCCGGCCGTGGACCTGCACGGCAACCTGACCCAGCCCGCCCGCGACCGCAATCTGGCGGCCTTCGCCTCCGGCGCGGCCAAGGTCCTGGTGGCCACCGACGTCGCCGCGCGCGGCGTGCACGTGGACGGCGTGGAACTGGTCGTGCACGTCGATCCGCCCGCCGAGCACAAGGCCTACCTGCACCGGTCCGGCCGCACCGCGCGCGCGGGCAATGACGGCGACGTCGTCACCCTGGTGCTGCCCGATCAGCGTGGCGATCTCGCCGCGCTCATGCGCAAGGCCAAGATCACCGTCTCCCCGCAGTCGGTGACGCCCGACTCCCCGCAGGTGAGCCAGCTGGTCGGCGAGGTCGCCGCGCTGGTTCCCGTCGCCGGCGGCGATGCCGCCCCGGCCAGGGGCGAGGCGGCGGCTCCCGCGCGCGGCCCGCGTCAGCCCCGCCAGCGCAACCGCCCGGTGGGCGACAAGCCCGCCGCGCCGCGCCGGCGCAAGTCGAGCGGCCGCGGCGACGAGGTGCGCAGCGACCGTCCGGCCGACCGCAAGCACGAGACCGTCAAGGACGGCCGTCCCGGCGGACGCACCGGCGGGCGGGCCTCCGGCAAGCCGCGCACGGCCTCGGGCGCTCCCGCGGCGTCGGGTCACGGCTCCCGTGGCAGCGAGACGGGCGGCAAGCCCACGTCGCGCACCCGGTCGGATCGTCGTGCCGCGGCTCCGGCCCGTCAGCGCGACCACGGCCAGGGCGCCTCCGACACTGCGGGCGGTCGTTCCGGATCGCCGCGCACGGGCGGCGCGCCGCGTCGTCGCCGCAACGGCTGACGCACTCGGCACTACTCGCGGCACTCGGCGCGACCATTCTCCGGTCGCGCCGAGAATGTAACCTTTGTCCGTATCCAATCGGCTCGGAATTTCTTACAGTTTAATCCATAGCAAGCAGCACTCCGCTCCCATGCCGTGAATATGTTTCCACCGCCCCCGATGTCTTCGCAGGGTGAGGAGAGAAGCAATGGTCATGCAGGCCCCACTGAGCGAATCGGTCACGGTCAAATTCGAGCGGGTGGACGAACACCGCTACAAGGTGTCGGTGACGCCGATCGACCGGCTGCAATGGCGAGTCGGGTACGCGCCGGATATGAAAGCCGCCGTACAGCTGGCCCCCGAGCTCGCGAAATAGCCGCTACAGCGTCGGCGCGCCAGGTTCCAGCAGCCGTTTGGGGTGCATGCCGTCGACCTGCCCGATGAAGGGCGGGTGAATGCTGTAACCGAGCATCCGGCGAATGTCCTCCGAGACCGCGCGCACGGTGTCGCGGGTCATCGACAGGGTGAACGCCTCCTGCGGGCGCAACCACGGCTCGCAATACTGCGCGGTGAGCGCGAGCCGCGGATTCGCGGACCGATTCGCGCCGCCGCCATGCCACAGGGTGCCGCCGAAGAATACGCAGCTACCAGCCCGCATCACGACCGGTTCCCGCGGCGTCGATTCGTCCGGGAGCTCATCGCCCCACAATTGGCTGCCCGGCACCACATCGGTGGCGCCATTGTCGGCGGTGAAGTCGTCGATGGCCCAGATCGTCGCCGCCCCCAACGCCTTTCGCGGCCGCGGCAGCGGGTAGAAGCCGTCGTCGGTGTGCAGCATCTGCGCGGCCTCGCCGGGCTGGATATTGATCACCTGCAGCATGGACAGCAGATAGTTGGGCATGAACAGCCGGTCCAGCAGCGCCAGCACGCGCGGATGGTCGGCGATGCGATCGCAGGATCGGGTCTTGTTCAGCACGCTGTAGACGCGCTGGGTGGAATGCCCCTCGAAGTTGTTGCGTCCGCTCCGATCCAGCAGTGGCGCAACGCTTTCCCGGATCTCGTCCAGTTCGGCCGCCGCCAGCAGGTCGGGCAGGATGACATAGCCGTCGCGCTCGAGCGCGGCCAGATCCGCGTCGACCACCGCCGGGTCCACGGTCGCGCCGCTGCTGCCGGTGCGCCGATAGGTTCCGGCCAGATCACCGTCGAGATCCCGTAGCGAGGTCACCTTCGTGCTCATCGGGCCATCCTTTACATAACCGAGTTCTGTTATCCTCCGACTGTGGCACGAGCACCGATCGGACGTCAACAACTTCTCGACGCCGCGCGCGACGAACTGGTCCACGCCAACGGACTGCTGGAGCTGAGCGCGCTGACCCGCCGCACCGGCCTGAGCACCGGCGCGCTCTATCACCACTTCGGCTCGAAAGTCGGTCTGCTGGCGGCGATCTGGGACGACTTCTACGAAGGACTGAGCCGGGCCATCGCCGACGATCAGCTTCCCGACGGCGACTGGGCCACCCGCGAACGTGCCCGCACGCACTGTTTCGTGGCCTACCACTTCGACCACCCGCTCGCGGCGCTGCTGCTCAATCGCGCCGCCCCCGATCCTGGCCTCACCGAGATCGAGGCCGTCTACATCCGCAATCTCGGTGACGCCGCGGCCGCCAATATCCGGCGCGGGCAGGCCACCGGTGAGATCCCCGCCGATCTCGACCCCGACAGCGCGGGCGCGTACGTCATCGGCGGCCTACGCCACGGCATCGGGCAGCAGCTCCGCACCCACCCCCGGCCCGCGGTCGACCTGGCCGCGGAACGCCTGTGGCGCTTCACGGCCGCGACGCTGGAACTGTCCTAGAAAACGCTCGACACCCGACTCAGGCCGCCAGCCCGAGGTTGGCGACGAGTCGGCGCACGCGCTGCTCGATGTCGTCGCGGATGGCGCGGATCTCCTCGATCCCGCCCCCGGCGGGATCGGGCAGCGGCCACTGCTCGAACCGATGCCCGCCGATGATCGGGTTGTCGTCACCGCAACCCATGTCGATCACCACATCGGCGGCCCGCATCAGCTCGTCGGACCACGGCTTCGGGAATTCGTCGGCGATGTCCACGCCGCGTTCGGCCATGGCCGCGATCACCAGGGGATGGATCGCCGCGCTCGGGGCCGAGCCGCACGACCACGCGGCGGCCTGCCGCCCGGCCATGCTGGTGAAGAATCCGAGCGCCATCTGTGAGCGCCCGGCGTTCTGTGTGCAGACGAACAGGACCGTGGGTCCGGCCGGAGCGCCGTGCCCACGGGTACGGGCCAGGGCGGTGAGTCGCTCGCGGGCGAACCGTTCGGCCAACGCGGGCAGCCGGTCCGCCGGCAGCCCGATGGCCGTGAGATGGTCCAGCGAACCGTCCAGGATGCGCTCGACCGTGGCGCGGTCCGCGGACGGTCCGAACTCGTCCATCAACCGTGCCACCGCGTCACCCCGCGCGGCCGGTTCCGTGTCGGTGCCGGAAGGCAGGGCGGTGCCGGGATTCTCGTTCACGCTCACTCCCTCCGCTCGAAATTCCAGCGTATCGCTGTTCACGACGTCCCGGCCGAACGCCGACCTCGACACGAGATACGTTAATAGCCACACGCTATCTTCGGTCGTCGCCACACCGCCAGTCGATCACCCGGTCGCTCGCCGACTTCACAGTGAGCGAAAGCCCACATCCGAGCCGACAGTGTGACGACAGCCATCCCCTGGCGCGTCCGCCGTCGCCCCGCCACCCAGACCAGAACCGGTGTCAACGGCTCGGTCACGGGGTCGAAATCGTTCGCGGGCAGCACCGTCCGGAGGTCGTCGCCCTCCCGGGTTCAGCTCCGAATCGCAGCCGTGGCGTAGTTCCGACCGCGGCTAGCGCGCTGGGCCCAGCTGGTCGCGGAACTGGCCGGGGGTCAGACCGGTCTCCTCGCGGAAGGCGCGGTAGAAGTGGCGGTCGGTGGAGAAACCGCAGGCGGCGGCGACCGCGGCCAGCGAGCGGGCGCGATCGGCGCGAATCAGGCGGCGGGCGTGCGCGATTCGGGTCCGGCGGATCAGGGCGCCCGGCTCGCCGAAACCCTCGCACACCCGGTAGAGGGTGCGGCGGGAGAGCAGGCAGGCGTGGGCGATCTCGTCGACCGTCAGGTCCGGATTGGTGAAGTTCTTGCGGATGTAGGCGAGCACCTGCTGGCGGGTGTAGAGCGAATCCGATGGGGCGGGTGCGCCGGTACCGGTGGACAGCAGCAGGGCGGAGGCCATCATTCCGGCGGCGTCACTGCCGAATACGGTGACCGCGCGGGCGATGTCGTCGGCAGGGAGTTCGGCCAGATTGCGGAAGAAGCCGGTGACCACGCCGAGGGCTCCGGTGGCGGGAACGGCGGTGGCGGTGGGCAGCTGTTGGCGGGTGAGGCCGGAGTGTTCGAGGACCGAGCGCATCGGGGCCCGGATCAGGGTGGACAGGCAATTGTCGGTGGTGCGGCTCTCGAGCGGCAGGCCGCTGTCGAAGAAGGCGATGGTGCCGGGCTTCGATTCGGCGGTACGGCCGCCCTGCTCGGTCCAATTCGTCCCTTTCAGCACGATATTCACGAGCAGGAAGTCACCGGTGGTCCGCGCCACCATCTTCGGTGTCCGCATGGCGCGTTGCGCACTGGCCTGCATGCGCGACACCGAGAATCCGTCGTATTGGGCCGATGCCACGCGGCCGTGCCAGTGTCCGGTGCGCAATGGCTCGATGGCGGTCGGCGCGACGGCGTCCGACATCAGGGCTTCCCACTGTTCGAATGCCTGACGTGGCGACAGGGTCGAGGAGGACGAGACCTCGACGGCGCCGGAAACGGCATGGTCCACAGAGGCAATCCTCTCACCGCGATTCGCTCGGCAATACCCCTTTTCGCGGGATATCTCACGGCATGGGAGAACCGCTCAGGAGCAGCGCGGTCAATGTGGCGAGGCGCTCGATGCGGAGCGGCGATCCGAGATCTTTTGTAGTGCCACAAGGGGGTTCGCGCCGAACCGGATTCCGCGGCGTCATAGTGCTCCGCCAGAAACGCGTGGGCGCGACGCAGAGCAACCGCGACGACCCGTTCGGTTCTCGGCTTGCCCGGATGGTTTTCGGGCCGCCGACCCGACGCGCGGGCTGCGGCCGGGTCCCGCGGTCGATCGCCTGGAATCGGTGCGCTACCCCGGCTCCGCGCCCGTCCGGACTGCGCGACGTCCCGCGGCGCTGAGTGACATAGGCTCCGAGCTCGCCGATCTCACTCACCTGCTGGCCGATTCGGCCCGCACCATGCGGGGTGCGGCCGACCGCTGGAACAGCGTCCAGGGATCGGCCTGAGCCCGACGATCAGATCAGCGCCTTGTGCACCCGCAGCCGACGGCGCACGTTGGCCATCATGCCGCGGGTGCCCGCGTTGCGAATGAACCGGGGAATGAAGCGGTTCACGAAGCCCACGAACACGAACAGGTGCTCGAAGCGGCGCTGGTCGGCGGCGGACCAGCTCACGCCGAGCTGCTCACGGAAGTACGGGGGCAGGTAGCCGACGGTGAGGAAGCGCAGCAGACCGCCGAAGATCACCCGCAGATACCAGTGGATCATGCGCAGGTGCAGCAGGTCGTCGATGAAGGCGCGGATCTTCTCGTCAGCCGATACCTGCGCGCACGCCCGCACCCAGTACTCGTCGAATTCGGCGCGGGTGCCGGGCCACATCTCCTCGGTGACCTGGAGGGTGGTGCCCAGGGGCGCGGAGGTGGAGTAGAACGCTTCGGCCTGTTCGGGATTCATCTTCCCGTTGAGCAGCTGATACGAGTCCTCGAAGCCGATGTAGAGGCAGGCCGCCACCCACAGTTGCAGGTCGCGGTCGAAGGCGTTGTACCGCACCGCGGCCCCGGGTTCGGACTTCACCTGGCGGTGGGCGACATTGACCGCCTCCCGGAAGGCGACCTTCTCCTCGGGCGTGCCGAGAATGGCGACCGCGAGGTAGGACGCGGTGGTGCGCAACCGTTTCCACGGATGCACCATGAGCGCCCCGGAGTGCACCTTGCTGTCGGCCACGCCGTGCCCGACGCCGGGCCGGGCCATCTGCATGGCGACATTGGCGGCCGCGCCGGAGAACTGCCAGAAGTCCAGCGCGTCCTCGAGCTTCGGCGGGCGTTTGGTGTCGGCGCGGTGCACGCCGGGGATGTGGATGCGGGTCTGTTCGAGGGTGAGGGTGGCGTCGCCGGCCGGCTGCGGTGCCGCGATGGTCATGGATCTCCTTCGATCGGGCGCGGGCTATGTTACCGAGGATTCCGCAGCGCGGTCGCGGATTCAATAGTGAATGGCAAGTAACTTACGCCGACCCGTGTTATCCCATTACTCCAGCTTGAGACAGTGCATCGTCCCAATCTCACCCCGGAAGAAGATCTCCCGATTCTCTTCCATTCGAGAGAATCATGAGTAACATACGTCGCTGCGGCAGCTCGTGCACAGAGGCGCGGGGCGGGGACGTGAGAGGACGTTCGCAAGATGCTGAAACGGTTGGATCGCATACTGAGCTACGAGATGAAGGTGTCCGAATTCCTCGGGACGCTGATCATTCTGGCCATTCCCTACGGGCTGGTGGGGGTGGTGTGGACGCTCACCCACACCGCGCATCTGAAGCAGTTGCACGGCCTCGACGTGATCATCTCGTTCCTCGGGTCGATCGTGTGCTGGCCGGTGCTCACCTTCTCGAATGTGTGCATGACGTAGATGATGGTTCTGGTCTGGCTCATCGACATCCTGGTAATCGGGATCAAGATTCTCGGTGGGCGTATGAAAGTGAATCCCGTTCTGCGCATAGGCCTGTGGGTGGCCGTGCTGTGCACCGTGGCCGCCGGTCTCTCGGTGGCCGGGTATCTGCTGGTGCTGTTGCAGCGCTACCTCGAGGACATGGCCTGATGACGACACTCGAAAAGTCTTCCGGCGCACCGGAGCCCTCCGAGCTGGAGCGCATGGGCCGCAGTGCCCGGCAATTGTGGCGTGATCATCCGCAGCGGTCCCTGGAAACCCTGGGGCGGCAGGTCGATCTGGGGCGTGACGCGCTGCGCCAGCTGGTGGTGTCGATCCTGTCGCGGCGGTTCCCGTACCGCGAGTTCATCAAGCAGTGTGCCTTCATGACGAGCGTCTCGGCCGCGCCGACGGTGCTGGTGGCCATCCCGATCGCGGTGGTGGTGTCGATCCAGGTGGGCGCGTTGGTGAATCAGGTCGGCGCGACCACTTTCATCGGCGCGGTGGCCGGCCTCGGCATCATCCGCCAGGGCGCGCCGCTGGTCACCTCGCTCATGATCGCGGGCGCGGTCGGCTCGGCCATCACCGCCGACCTGGGCTCGCGCACGATCCGCGAGGAGATCGACGCCATGATGGTGATGGGCGTGGATCCGGTGCGGCGGCTGGTCGCGCCGCGGCTGGCGGCGGCGGTGCTGGTGAGCATGCTGCTGTGCGGGTTCATCGTGTTCGTGGGTTTCGCGACGGCATACATGTTCAACGTCTACGCCCAGTCGGGGACGCCGGGCTCGTTCATCGGCTCGTTCGCGTCCTTCGCGGTGGCCGACGACCTGGTGATCGCGGTGCTCAAGGCCGCCATCTTCGGGCTGTTGACCGCGGTGATCGCCTGCGATATCGGCCTGCACGCGCACGGCGGCCCGGGCGGGGTGGCCAATGCGGTGAACTCGGCGGTGGTGAGCTCGGCGCTGATGCTGTTCGCCACCAATATCGCGCTCACCCAGCTCTACAACACGCTGCTGCCGACGAAGGTGGTGTGAGATGGGCAGTCCCTACACTCCCCCGGCGCTCAAACCCGTTCGCCTGGCCGCGAACGTCGTGTCGGCGCCGGTGCAAGCCAATCAGCGCCTGGGCCATCAGGTCATCACCTTCTTCCAGGCCCTGATCGCGATTCCGTTCGTGCTCCAGCACTATCGCCAGGAGGTGCTGCGCCTGACCGCCGACGTCGGCTGGGGCAACGGCTCCCTGGTGGTGGGCGGCGGCACCATCGGCGTGGTGGTGGCATTGTGCGGGTTCGGCGGCATCACCGTCGGCATGGAGTCGTTCACCGCGTTGAACCTGCTCACCATGAGCCCGCTCACGGGCGCGATCTCCGGTTTCGCGACCACCCGCGAGCTGGCCCCGATCATCGCGACCCTGGCGTTCGCGATCCAGGCCGGGTGCCGGTTCACCGCGCAACTGGGCGCCATGCGCATCTCCGAGGAGATCGACGCGCTGGAATCCATTGCCATCCGCCCGCTTCCGTACCTGATCAGTACCCGCATGATCGCCTCCACCCTGACCATCATCCCGCTCTACAGCGTGGGTCTGGCGGTGGCGTACCTGGCGACCAAGCTGTCGGTGCTGATCCTGGGCGGCACCACTGCCGGCACCTACGACCACTACTTCTTCCAGTTCCTGCTGGGACCGGACGTGTTCTGGTCGCTGCTCAAGGTCATGGTGTTCGTGATGATCTCGACGTTCATCCAGTGCTACTACGGCTTCGTCGCCACCGGCGGGCCCGAGGGCGTCGGGGTGGCGGCCGGACGCGCCATCAAGATGGTCATCGTCGTCATGGTCTTCGTCAATCTCTTTCTGACCCTTGCGATCTGGGGCATCGACCCCGGCTTCCGCATCTCGGGATAGGTGTATCGATGATTCTCGATCCCAGCGGGCGGGGCCCCACGGCCCGCCACCTCACGCTGGCCGGACTCGCGCTGCTCACCACGGTGGCGCTGCTGCTGTATCTGCTGGCGCTGCGCTACCACGGCCGCTTCGAGGACAAGGTGCCGGTCACCGCGGCACTCACCAGCACCGGCGACGGGCTGCCCGCCCACGCCGATGTGAAGTTCCGCGGCATGATCGTCGGCCGCGTCGAGGACGTGACCGTGGTGGCCAAGGGCGAACGGCAGGAGGCCGCCATCGCGCTGAAACCGGTGGTGGCGAACACGATCCCGGCGAATGTGGCGGCGCGGGTGATCCCGAACAATATCTTCGGGGTGACCGCGGTCGAACTGGTCGACACCGCGCCCACCAAGGACACGCTGCGCGCGGGCGCGACCATTCCGGAGGACACCAGCACCGCGACGGTCCAGTTGCAGAGCACCCTCAATGTGCTGCGCACCGTGCTGAACAATATTCAGCCCGAGAAGCTGGGCCGGGTGCTGTCGACGCTGGCGGCGGCGCTGGATCCGTCGGCGCGGGTGCCCGGGTCCACGGTGGAGCGGCTCGACCGCTGGGTCACCGAAGTGCGCGGCATCGAGGGCGTCGGCGATCTGCTCGGCAATCTGGGCCGGGCCGCGACCGCGTTGAGCGAGTCCGCCCCGGATCTGGTGGGGACCCTGGCCAAGTCGGTGACCACCGCGCGCACCCTCACCGAGCAGCGGACGGCGCTGGTCAGCCTGCTGACCAATGGCGGCAGCGCGGTGGACACGGTGAACGGGCTCTTCGCCCGCAATCCCGATTCCGGCAAGTTCCTGGTATCGGGCCTGAACCAGCTCTTCGGCAGCCTGGCCCAGGACCCGCAGGCCATCCCGTTCGCCATCGCCAATCTCAATACCGCCCTGCAGCGGTTGCAGGGCGTCTTCACCTTCGGGCCCAAGAAGCAGATGGTGTGGCGGATGGACGTGACGTTCACGCCGTTCCAGCAGTACACGGCGGCGGACTGCCCGCGCTACGGAGAGCTCGCGGGACCGCGCTGCGGCGGGTCGACGGTGCCGGATACCGCTCCGGCGCAACAGTTCCCGCCGCAACAGCTGCCCACCTGGCTCAATGCCGCCGGGCCCGCGCCGATACCGACCACCACGCCGGCGATTCCGGGTCTGCCGAATCTGCCTGCCATTCCGGGTCTTCCGTCGATTCCGGGCCTGCCCGCGATTCCCGGGCTCACGGCGCCGGCGAGTACCACCCAGCCCGCACCCGAGGCCGTTCAGCCCGCCGGTTTGCGCGGCAGCGACGCCGTCGCCGCGATCGTCGGCCACCGGCCGGACGCGGCCCAGCTGCTGTTGCTGACTCCCCTGCTCGCGGGCGGCGCCCTGGTGCCGGCCGAGACGGGAGGCGCGTCGTGAAGTCCGGAAAAGCCTTGGCGGGCTTCGGCCTGTTCGCCGTGGTCGCGATCCTGCTCACCTACACGATGTGGTCCACCCTGCAACGCACGGTGCCCGGCTCCACCAACTCCTACTCCGCCGTGTTCTCCGATGTCCTGGGCCTGCGGGTCGGGGACGACATCCGGATGGCGGGCGTGCGGGTCGGCCGGGTCGACAAGATCGACTTCACCGACGGTTACCGCGCCCGGGTGGACTTCCGCATCGAGGCCGAGCAGCATCCGACGACCTCGACGAAAGCCCTGGTGCGCTACCAGAACCTGATCGGCCAGCGGTATATCGCGCTGCTGCCCGGAAAGGACGCGGGCGCGGCAATGCCCGCGGGCGGTCAGATCCCGATCGAGCGGACCGAGCCGTCCTTCGACGTCTCGTCCCTGCTGTCGGGGTTCGAGCCGCTGTTCAGCGTGCTGCAACCCGATCAGGTGAACTCGCTGTCGGAGACCCTGATCCAGGCGTTGCAAGGAAATGGCGTCTCGTTGAGCGCCCTGGTGACGCAGGCCGCGCAGCTGGCCGGAACCTTCGGGCAGCGAGACGAGATCTTGGGCCAGGTGGTCGGCAATCTCAGTAGCGTCGTCTCCGGCCTGGCCCACCGCAGCAATGAGCTCGAAACCCTGATCACCCAGGCACGAGCGCTCACCGACGCGCTGTACGCCCAAGGCGGCACCCTGAAGTCGTCCGTGGAACGCGTTGCTACGGCGACGGATTCACTGGTGGGCATCCTCGCCCAGGTGAAGCCGGGCGCGGCCCGCGCCCAGACCGACGCCTCCGCCGGTGTCGCGTTGCTGCTGCTCAATGGCGCGTCACTGGACAAGGCGGCCGTCGAGTTGCCCGACGTCCTCAATGGCGTCGCGCGGTTCAGCAGCTACGGCGCCTACGGCAACGCGTACCTGTGCAGCCTGGACGTCTCGCTGTGGGGCGTGCTGCTGCCGCCGGGCCTGTTCAACCAGATCGGCGGCCAATCACATTCGGAGGTATGCCGATGAGGCGGCTTCGCTACCCGGGCTTCCTGGCCAACCGGCCGCTGCGGCTGGGCCTGTTCGCGTCCGGATTCGTGGTGGCCCTCCTCACCGGGTCCACCCTGATCGAGCAGGCGCACGTGGGCGACAAGACCATTCACGCCGAATTCGCCCAGGCCGCCGGATTGCGGCCGGGGGCGACGGTGGACGTCTCCGGCATCGAGGTCGGTCGGGTCAGCACCGTGAAGCTGGACAACGGCAAGGTGCTGGTGGACATGAAGGTGCAGCGCGAGATCAAGCTCGGCGACGATGCCCGCGCCGCCATCAAGATGTCCACCATCCTGGGCCGGCTGCACGTGGAGCTCACCCCCGGCAGCGGGCGGACCCTGTCCGGCGACCGGATCAAGCTCGACCACACCTCGGTGCCCTACAACCTGGGCAAGGTCGTGCAGGATCCGCAGTACAAGAACGCTTTCGACCGCGTCGAGAAGCTGGATCCGCAGAAACTGCGCAACGCCCTGGACCTGGTGGACCAGCAGATGGGCAACTCCCCCGAGCTGACCGTCAAGGCCCTCGACAGCGTCGGTGCGCTCGCCAAGGTGATCAATGATCGCCGCGACGAGGTGGACACCCTGCTCAAAGGCATGGACACCGTCTCGCAGCTGGCCTCGGACAACCAGAACAGCGTGCTCATGCTGCTGACCCGAGGCGAGGCGATCGGCAGCGCGGTCCAGAAGCGGCAGGTGCTGCTCGAGCAGCTGCTCGACAATGTCGCGTCGCTGTCGAAGCTGTTGCAGCAGATGGGACTCGAGAACAACAACCAGCTCGGTCCGCTCATCACCGACCTGAACACCATGTCGGAGGGCCTGGACAAGAACAAGGACAACCTGGCCCGGCTGTACCAGACCATGCCGGTGACCTTGCGGCAGTTCAACAATGTGCTCGGCGACGGGCCGTACGGAAACGTATACGCGCCGTGGCTGTTCCCGGACAACTGGCTGTGCTTCGCGCAGGCCGTGCAGGGGTGCAAGTAATGCAAAGACGCAGACGATTCCGGCTGGCCGCGGTGTGCGGCGCGCTGCTGCTCACCTCGGCGTGCGGGCTGCTGCCCGATTCGATCGGCTCGCTGCCCAAGGAGTATCTGGGCGCGCGCATGAAGGTCACCGCGGATTTCGAGAGCGTCGCGGGCCTGTACGCGGGCAATGAGGTGGCGGTGCTGGGGGTTCCGATCGGGACCGTCGAAACCGTCACGCCCAAGGGCAGTTACGTCCAGGTCACCATGTCGCTGGACAAGGACGTCAAGATTCCCGCGGATGCCATTGCGGCGCTGGTGAATCCACAGTTGATCACGAATCGTCACGTGGAGTTGGCTCCGGCCTACACCGGCGACGGCCCGACCCTCGCCGACGGGGCCTATATTCCGTTGCAGCGCACCCGCGTCCCGGTCGAGCTGGATCGGATCCTGGCCACCTTCTCCCAGCTCGGCGATGCGCTGAAGGGCGACAACACCACCGGGCCGATGGCCAGCCGGGTGCTGTTCCCGCTGCTCAACGGCAATGGCGACAAGCTGCGCCAAACCCTGGACCAGCTGTCGGGGGCCTTCGAGGTGACCTTCGCCAACAAGGACCAGATCTCCAACACCATCGTCAAACTCAATGACATCACCCAGGTGATCGCCGCCAACGATCAGACGGTGCGTGATTTCAGCGCCCGGCTCACCGAACTGGTGAACCTGATGGGCGAGCAGGCCCCGGGCATCGACGCGGTGCTGCGCCAGCTCGACGACTTCGTCACCAATACCGCGACGCTGGTGGGGCAGAACAAGGATCAGCTGGCCGGGGCGCTGACCCGCTTCGTGGCCATCTCCGATCAGATGCGCGCCAATGCGCGCGGCCTCACCGAGATCGTGGACGTCGGGCCGCTCATGTTCCAGAACCTGGCCAATGCCACCAGCACCGAACATCAGGCGCTGCGGCTGCACGGCCTGCTGGACAAGTCGGTGCTCGACGGGGAGATCCTGTCCACCTTCTGCGAGCGCATCCAGATGCGGCTGGACGGCTGCCGCACCGGCAAGGTGGCCGACTTCGGACCCGACTTCGGCATCACCGCCGCACTACTGGGGATCACGAACCTGAAATGACACTACGCACAACGGCTCTCGGCGGGGTCCTGACCGCCGCCACGCTGCTCACCGCCACCGGGTGCGCGGTCACCGTGGACAGCCTCCCCATGCCCAAACCCGGTCTGGGCGCGCCCGGCTACACCGTGCACGCGTCCTTCGCCGACGCGCTGAACCTGCCCGACCACGCGCACGTCAAGATCGGCGGCACCGATATCGGGGTGGTCACCAAGATCGAGACCACCAACTTCCTGGCCGACGTGCGCATGCTGATCCGCGAGGACATCCGGCTGCCGCGCGGTACGACGGTCGAACTGCGCCAGGCCACCCCGCTCGGCGACATGTTCGTGGCCGTGACGCTGCCGTCAGCCGCCGACGCCGGCGATCCGTTGCGCGACGGCGACACCATCGGCACCGACCACACCGCCGCGGGCGCCTCGGTGGAGCAGCTCATGATGTCGATCTCGCTGCTGCTCAACGGCGGCGGCATCAATCAGGCCGCCAAGATCACCGGCGAGATGAACTCCATGTTCGGCGGACGCGCGCCCGAACTGTCGCATCTGATCACCGAGATGACCGCCGCCATCGGCGCGCTCAACGCCCGCACCGGCGATATCGATTCCGTCCTCGGCGGGTTGAACTCGCTCTCGGGTGAGTTGGCCCGGCGCAAGGAGCAACTCGGCGCGGCCGCGGACACCTTCCCGGCGCTGATCGGGCTGCTCACCGAGAACAATCAGCAGATCGTGGACCTGCTGGCCAAGGTGGCCACCACCACCGACGCGCTCGGCGACTTCGCCACCACCACCGGCGGCGATTTCGTGGGCCTGTTCAACAGCATTCAGGCCCTGATGTCGGGATTCGCACAGAGCGATCAGCTGACCGGGGCGCTGGACGGGCTGCACGCCATCTATCCGTCGCTGATGGCCAGCCTGCGCGGTCCCGCGCTGGCGGTGGCGGCGACGGTGTCGTACCTGAGCGTGGGCGCGCTGACCGATCCGCACGGCAGCCGGTGGCCGGAGCTCGGTGACGCCGGGCAGTTCATCGGCAGCCTGACCCAGGTGCTGGAGAAGGTGTTCGGGCGGCTCACCAGCCCGCCGCGACCGCCCGGCGTGCAACCGGGCCGGCCCGAGACCCAGCCGGCTCAGCCGGAGCAGCCGGAGCAGCCGGAGCAGGGAGGGGATCGATGAATCCGCCACTGTGGCAATGGGTGGTCCAGCGCCGGATCGCCATCGCCAATCTCGGGCTGATCGTGGTGCTGGTCCTCGGGTCGGGCTATATCGGCGGCTACGTGCTGCGGTTCAACCCGATTCCGCACACCTACAAGGTGACTGTGGAACTGGTGTCCTCGGGAGGACTGCTGCCCGGCAACGACGTGACGTTCCGGGGCAGCCGCGTCGGCAAGGTCAGTGATGTGCACGTCGCCGGGGACGGGGTGGCCGCGGTCGCCGAAATCGACGACAGCGCCCGGATTCCGCTCGGCGGGACCGTGGCGGTGGGGCGGCTCTCGGCGGCCGGGGAACAGTATCTGGACTTCCGGCCCGACTCCGACACCGGGCCCTACCTGCACGACGGGTCGCTGGTGGAGCGGGCGCGGACCAGCGTGCCGGTGCAGATCCAGTCGGTGTTCAGCAATCTCGGCGATCTCGTCGGCGGCATGAACCCGGATCGGCTCACCGTGATCGTCGACGAGCTGGACAAGGCCCTCGCTGGCGGACCGGATCGCTTGCGCAACATGATCTCCGGCCTGAGCCGGGCCATGGCGGGCCTGACCGACCTGCTGCCGCAGACCCGGCAGCTGATCGAGAATCTCGAGGTCATCGCCGGAACCACCCAGCACGCGCAGCCCGACCTGGGCACCCTGACGAAGGCGGGCAGCGTGCTGTTCGACCAGTTCGCTTCCGCCGACCAGGAATTGCGCAAACTGCTCCAGCAGGGACCCGGCCAGCTGGCCACTCTGAACGGGTTCATCTCCGAAACCCAGGACCCCATCACGAATCTGGTGACGAACTTCGTCGCCGTCACCCGCGCGGCCAAGCTCCGCGCACCCGCCATCGCCGCGCTGTTCCCGGCCCTGCGCGCCGGATCGCAGGCGCTCGGCGTGCCCGCGCACGACGGCGCGTACAACACGCTGGTCGATCCGTGGCCGCGGCCCAGCTGCGACTACCAGACCATCCCGGTGGTGCCGACCAATGTCCAGGCCGACAACCGGGTGCGGCTCTACAACTACTGCGTTACCAGCAATCCGGCCCTCCAGGTCCGCGGGTCGGCCAACGCGCCCCGACCCGACGTGCCCGACAACGGGGCCACCACACCGCCGGGGGCCACCGGCAACGAACTGTCCCAGCCTGTCCCCCGTTAGGAGACTTCCCATGAGCGACAACACCATCGACCAGCACCCGGACGAGGCCGCCGGCGTCGAGGAGACCACGGCCGCGCCCGCCGACATCGAGAAGACCACGGCCGCGCCCATCGACATCGACAAGGCCGAGATCGCGGCCGTCGACATCGCGGAACCGAAGACCGCCGAGGCCGAGGCGGACACCGCCGCCCCGAAATCGACCGGGCACACGTGGAAGTCACGCCTGCGCACGACGTCGCTGCCCACCCTGGGCCCACGCGGCCGCATCGCCGCCTGCGCTGCCGTGGTGCTCGCGCTGGCGGCGTCGATCGGTTCCAGCATCGTGCTCTACCAGCACGACGCCGAACACGAGGACCTGCTCGCCGCCCAAGAGCAGGCCCGGGCCGCGGCCTGCGCCTACGCGCCGATACTGGCGACCTACGACGCCAAGAGCCTCGACGCCTACTTCACCGGCGTCCTCGACGGCGCGACCGGCGAGTGGCGCAAGCAATTCGACGCCACCAGCAAGGATCTGCGCGACGTGCTCACCCAGGGCCAGGTCGTGTCCAAGGCCACCGACGTGCAGTGCGCGGTCCGCAATGTCGACCGCGACTCCGCCGAGGCCATCGTGGTGATCGGCCAGACCATCACCAGCCTCGGCACCCAGGGCAAGCCCGCGCCCGGCCAGCTGTCGATGGTGATGCGACTGCAGCGGTCCGGCGACCGGTGGCTGGTGAACAAGGTGAATTCGCCGCTGGCGCAACAGCCGCAGTCGTGAACCGGGCGAGGACGCCGGCCCCCGAACCGGGTGCGCGGGCGGTTCGGCGACGGCCGAAGAACCGGCGCGCCCAGATCGCGGCGGTGTCGGCCGCGGAATTCGCGGCCCAGGGTTACCACCGGGTGAGCATGGACGACATCGCCGCCCGGCTCGGCATCACCTCCACCGCGCTGTACCGGCACTATCCGAGCAAGTACGCGCTGTTCGCGGGTGAGCTGCTGCGACTGGGCGAGGTGACGGTCGCGGCGGTGAGCCTGCCCGAGGTGGCGGCGGGCTGGCCCGCGCGGCGGCGGCTCGGGTACGGGATCGACGGGATCATCGCGGAGACCATCGTGAACCGGACGACGGTCGGGCTGGCCCGGTGGGAGCACCGCTACCTCGACGACCCCGACAAGCGCACGGTGGACCAGCATTTCAGCACCGCGCTGGCCGACCTCAGCGCCCTCATCGACGCGGTCCGGCCCGGCCTGTTCGCGCGCGAACTGCGGGTGCGGGCCATCGGGGTCTTCAGCACGGTGAGCTGTCTCGGCGACCACCGCGTCGTGCTCGCCTCCAAAACCCTTGCCGTCCTGCTGAATACGGCCTGCTGGGCGATCATCGCCGCCGACCTGCCCGAGCCCGCACAGCTGCCGCCCGCCCCACGTGCGGTGGAGACGCCGCTCTCGCTCAAACACGAGCTGCTGTTGCAGTGTGCGGTGCGGCTGTTCTACGAGCGCGGCTATCCGAATGTCAGTGTCGAGGACATCGCGATCGCGGCGGGCCTGCCGTCCACGTCGGCGGTCTACCGCTACTACCGTGGCAAGAGCGATCTGCTCGAGGCCGCCTTCCGCCGCGCCGCCGACCGCATGTCGGCTGTCATCGCCCCCACCCTGGCCGAATCCTCCGGCCCCGCCGAGGCTTTGGCCAAACTCATCGACATGTACGTGGCGGGGGCCTTCGACGAACGCGACCTGATCTTCGTGTACTTCGCCGAATTCGGCCACGTCCCCGACGACGAGCGCGCGACCCTGCGGGTGGTGCAGCGCAGGGTGGTCACCGAATGGGCGGCCCTGCTGACCCGGGTCCGCCCCGGGCTCACCCCCGCCGAGGCGGCCGTCCTGGTGCACGCCGCCCTCGGCCTGGTGGTGGACTACGCCCGCGTCTTCGGCGACGACGAGCGAATCTATCCGCGCCAGTGGGTGATTCGCCTCATGGAGGCCGTCCTGTTCGGACCGGCCCAGGTCCGGACTAGGCCGGAGTGACGATCTGGATCAGATTGCCGCAGGTGTCGTCGAACACCGCGGTGGTCACCGGGCCCGCCGCCACCGGCTGCTGGGTGAACTTCACGCCGAGCCCGGTCAATCGCTCGAATTCGGCCCGCACATCCGCGACCTGGAAGGAGGCCGCGGGAATCCCGTCACCGACGAGCGCGTCCTTGTACGGCTTCACCGCCGGATGCCCGTCGGGCTCGAGCAACAATTCCGCCCCCTGCGGGTCCTCCGGCGACACCACGGTCAGCCATCGGGCCGCGCCCAGCGGAATGTCGTGCTTCTTCTCGAAGCCGAGCACCCCGCTGTAGAAGTCGAGCGCCTTCTGCTGGTCGTCCACGAAAACACTGGTGATGTAGATCCGCATGGTTCCTACCCTTCCTGTGCGCCGGCCGCGGGGCGACCGGATTCGTGAGAGTCCCTCGTCCGGCTAGTTGGCGACGTGCTCGCCGTCGCACCACTGCTCGGCCGGAACAGCCGCCTTGACCTGGTCGATGTGGTCGCCACACCCTGCCCAGGTGATCTTGCCGCAGGTCTGGCAGGGGGTCGGTTGACACATGGTTGCTCCTCGGGCCGATCGGATGGGTTCGGGTGGATGGTATCGGGTTCGCGGCCCGGTTCGCGTCGCCGGGCCCGGCCGTGACCACACCCTCAGAATACCCCCTGGGGTATGCTACGGTGGTTGCCATACCCGGTGGGGTATCCGTGAAGTAGTCGAAGGAGTAGGCATGTCCGCACCGCACGAGACCACGCAGGCGTCGCCGCACGGGAAGGCCGTGCTCAGTGAGCTGTCGCCGTTGCACCGGGAGCTGCGGCGCGCGATTCCCGACGTGTACAAGGGTTTCGGCGAGCTCAGCAAGGCGGCGTTCGCGCCGGGCGCGCTGGATCGCAAGACCAAGGAGCTCATCGCACTCGCCATCGGCGTCGTCGAGGGCTGCGACGGGTGCATCGCCTCGCACGGCCAGGCGGCCGCGCGGGCCGGGGCGACCAAGCAGGAGGCCGCCGAGGCGATCGGCGTGACGTTCCTGATGCACGGCGGCCCGGCCACCATTCACGGCGCTCGCGCCTATGACGCGTTCTGCGAATTCGCCGACGCCATCGAATCCGGCGAAGCGCCCGCCTGAGAACACGGAGGACTCTCGAATGTGTCGAGCGACGCGGTGCCGGACCTGCGGCAAGACCACCTGGGCGGGTTGCGGGGCGCATATCGCCCAGGTGCGCGCCAGGGTTCCGGCCGATCAATGGTGCGCGGGGCACGAGCAGGCCCCCGGCGGTGGCTGGATTCGGCGGATCCTCGGCCGGTGACGGCACCGGCCTACCGGTGACGACAGTGTCGTACCGGCCCGCGATCCCCTCCGCCGCGGGCCGGTAC